>JAHFBX010000146.1 GCA_023249815.1 Candidatus Eiseniibacteriota bacterium | reverse complement strand
GCGGCGACACGGGAGGCGGCTCGAAGTTCAACATCTCGACGACCGTCGCCATCGTCACCGCGTAGTGCGGCGTGGCCGTGGCCAAGCACGGCAACCGCGCGGTGTCGAGCCGCACGGGCAGCGCCGACGTGCTCGAGGCGCTGGGCGTGCGGCTGGACCTGACACCCGAGAGCGCCGCCCGCTCGGTGGATCACCTCGGGATCACGTTCCTGTTCGCGCCCAACTACCACAGCGCCATGCGCAACGCCGCCGGCGCCCGCAAGGAGATGGGCGTGCGCACCGTGTTCAACCTGCTCGGGCCGCTCACCAATCCCGCGGGCGCGAGCCGGCAGCTGCTCGGGGTGTACGCCGACAGCTACGTGGCCACGCTCGCGGAGGTGCTGCGCCAGCTGGGGAGCGAGCGCGCCATGATCGTGCACGGCGCGGACGGCATGGACGAGCTCACCGTGTTCGGCAAGAACCACGTCGCCGAACTGAATGGCGGGAAAGTCCGTGAGTTCACACTCGACCCCGCGGAGCTCGGGCTCAACCACACCGACCGCTCCGCCGTCGCGGGCGGGAGTCCGCAGGAGAACGCGGCGCGCATCCGGGCGGTGCTGGCGGGCGAGACGGGCCCGGCGCGCGACATCGTGGTGCTGAACGCCGCGGCGGCGCTGGTCGTGGCCGGCGTGGCCGACAACCTGCGCGCCGGCGTCGAGCGCGCACAGCGCGCGCTGGACCGCGGCGAGGCGGACCGCAAGCTCGACGAGCTCGCGGCGTTTCGAGGCTGACGTGTTCTGCTCGCGCTGCGGCACCTGGGCTTCCGACGAGAGCACGCTGTGCCCGTTGTGCGGCGTGGCGCTCCAGAACGACAATCTGCCCCGCCCGGCGGGAGCGAGCCCGTTCGTGGCACCGGCCCCTCACGTGGTGCCGTTGGTGACCTACGGCGGCTTCTGGCGCCGCGTCGCCGCCGTGCTGCTGGACACCGCCGTGCTGTTCCTCCCCGGTGCCACCATTCGCGTGCTGCTCGGGCTCGAGCCGCTCGCCTCGTTGGACCCGCAGTCGATGACGTCGTGGGCCGCGGCGGGGATCGAGTTCGTGGTCGACTGGTTCTATGGTGCGCTGCTCATCTCGTCTTCAGCGCGCGGCACGCTCGGGCTCCAGATCATGGAGCTGCAAGTCACCGACCTGCGCGGCGGCCGCGTGTCGTTCATGCGCGCAAGCTGGCGCTACTGGGCACAGCTCCTGTCGTTCCTCACGTTCGGCGTCGGCTACCTGCTCCAGCTCGTGACACCGAGGCGGCAGGCGCTCCACGACCTGGTCTCGTTCACGGTGGTGGTGCGCACGCGTCGCGCCCCCGAGGCCCTGGCCGCCCCGGTGCTGCGGATCGCGCCGTGAGTAGTGCCTCCACGTTCCTGTCGCGCATCACGGACGACCGCCGCCGCCGCGTCGAGTCCATGAAGCTCGCGGTGCCGCCGCACGTGCTGCGCGCTCGCCTCGGGTCCGGTCGCGCGGCCGGCCGGCTGGAGCGTGCCCTCCGGCGCGGCGGGCCCGATGGACCGCTCCGCCTGTTGTGCGAGGTGAAGCGCGCGTCGCCCTCCCAGGGCGTGTTGAACGCGAACCTCGATCCCGTGGCGCTGGCCCGCACGTATGCGGCCGGCGGCGCCGCGGCCATCTCGCTCGTCACCGAACCCGATCACTTCAAGGGCGAGCTCGAGTGGATGGATCGCGTGCGGCCGCTGGTCGCCCTGCCGCTCCTGCTCAAGGACTTCGTGCTCGACTCCTACCAGCTCCTGGACGCCGCCGTGCGCGGCGCCGACGGCGTCCTGCTGCTGGCGGCGATGCTTTCCGAGACCGAGCTCCAGCGTTTGATCGGCGAGTCCAAGCGGCTGGGACTCGATCCGCTGGTCGAGGTGCACACCGCGCCGGAGCTGCATGGCGCACTGCGCGCCGGCGCCACGCTCGTGGGCATCAACCACCGCGACCTGCACACGTTCGAACTCGACATGACGCTCTCGGCGAAGCTCCTGCCCATGATCCCGCCGCTCGTCACCGCGGTGGCGGAGAGCGGCATCTCCAAGCCCGAGGAGTTGACGCGGCTCCGCGGCACGCGCTGTGACGCCGTGCTGATGGGCGAGGTGTTCGCCGCGAGCGCCGATCCCGCGGCCACGTTGAGCGCGCTCGCCGCCGCCGCGCGGGGCGTCTGATGCGCCACCGCGTCGTCGTCAAGGTGTGCGGACTGACGCGCGCCGAGGACGCGGCGTGGGCGCTCTCCTGTGGCGCGGACTGGCTGGGCTTCATCGTGCGCGGTGAGAGCCCGCGACGCATCGAGCCCGAGCAGGCCGCGGCACTGGTGGCGGCCGCGGGCGGCGGCGTGCCGGTCGCGGTCATGGTCGACGCCACGCCCGAGCAAGCGCTCGACCTGGCACGACGGTCGCGAGCCGAGCGCGTCCAGCTCCATCGCGTCTCGCCGCGCGCGTGGCCCGCGGACTTCCCGCTGCCGTGCTCGTTCGCGGTGGGCGTGACCGAACTGGGCGCGCTCGTGGGCGAGGAACCGGGACCCGAGCACTTGATGCTGCTCGACACGTTCGCCATGGGGAAGGACGGCGGCACTGGCCGGGTATGGCCCTGGGACCTCGCCCGGCCGCTCGCCGCACGCCGCGACGTGATGCTCGCGGGAGGGCTCTCGGGCGACAACGTGGCCGACGCCATCCGCATCGTGCGGCCCTTTGGCGTGGACGCTTCCTCGGCGCTGGAGTCGAGCCCGGGGGTCAAGGACCCCGAACGCGTGCGCCGCTACATCGAAGCCGCGCGCATGAGCGAGGCCCAGCTCGAGGACGCGTCCTGAGCGCGCTCGCTCGCGTGCCGGACGCCACCGGCCACTTCGGGCCCTACGGCGGGCGGTTCGTGCCCGAGACGCTCGTCGTCGCGCTCGACGAACTCGAGCGTGAGTACGACCGCGCCCAGGCCGATCCGGCGTTCCGACGCGAGCTCGAGGACACGCTGCGCGACTTCGCGGGCCGCCCGACGCCTCTGGTCGAAGCGCCGCGGATCTCGGAGAAGGTCGGCTGCCGCGTGCTCCTGAAGCGCGAGGACCTGCTCCACACCGGAGCGCACAAGATCAACAACACCATCGGCCAGTGCCTGCTCACGCGCCGCATGGGCAAGCCGCGCGTGATCGCCGAGACCGGCGCCGGCCAGCACGGCGTCGCCACCGCGGCGGCCGCGGCGCGCTTCGGGCTCGAGTGCGTCGTCTACATGGGCGCCGAAGACGCGCGCCGGCAGCACCTGAACGTCGAGCGCATGAAGCTCCTGGGTGCCACCGTGCGCGAGGTGGACTCCGGCAGCCGCACGCTCAAGGACGCGATCAACGAAGCGCTGCGCGACTGGGTGACGCGCGTGCGCGACACGCACTACGTGCTGGGCTCCGTTCTCGGGCCGCATCCGTTCCCGCGCATGGTGCGCGATTTCCATCGCGTCATCGGCATCGAGGCGCGCGAGCAGGTCATGCAGGTCGCGGGTCGTCTGCCCGATCTGCTGGTCGCGTGCGTGGGCGGCGGCAGCAACGCGATCGGACTGTTCCACGCGTTCCTCGGTGACGAGAACGTGCAGAAGGTGGGTGTCGAGGCGGGCGGGGAAGGGGTGAGCTCGGGCCGGCACGCCGCGCGCATCCCCGAGCACTCGATCGGCGTGCTGCACGGCACGCGCACGCTCGTGCTCCAGGACGAGCGCGGCATGATCCGCGAGACCCACTCGGTCTCGGCCGGGCTCGACTACCCGGCACTGGGACCGGAGCACGCGTGGCTCAACGACCAGGGCCTCGCGCGCTACGACAACGTCACCGACGCCGAGGCGCTCGAAGCGTTCGAGGTGCTGGCCCGGCTCGAGGGCATCCTGCCGGCACTGGAGTCCGCGCACGCGCTGGCCTGGGTGCTGCGCGAGGGGCCGCGGCTAGGGCCTAACACCGTGGTCGTGGTGAACCTCTCCGGTCGCGGCGACAAGGACGTGGCGGAGGTGCTGCGCGTGACGGGGCGAACCGCCCCCGGCGCGTGATGCGCCTGCGCATGCGAGTCTGAGTCATGACCACTCCCGACTTCCTCCATCGCTTCGAGCCCGCCGCCGAGGGGCCGGGCGACGCCACGCTGCTGCTGCTCCATGGCACGGGCGGGAACGAGAACGACCTGTTGCCGCTCGGTCGGGCCATCTCGCCGCGCGCCGCACTGCTCTCGCCTCGTGGCAAAGTGCTCGAGCACGGCATGCCGCGCTTCTTCCGCCGACTCGCCGAGGGTGTGTTCGATCACGACGACCTCGTCGCGCGCTCGAACGAGCTGGCGGATTTCGTGGGCGTGGCCGCGAAGCGATACGGGTTCGACGCGAAGCGCGTCGTGGCGGTGGGATTCTCAAACGGCGCCAACATCGCGGGCGCCATCATGCTGCTCCGGCCCGAGGTGCTCGCGGGTGCGATCCTCCTGCGCCCGATGGTGCCGTTCGTGCCCGAGGCCCTGCCGGCGCTCGCGGGCCGGCGCGTGCTCGTCGCAGCCGGGAAGAGCGATCCCGTGGTGCCCGCGCGCCAGAGCGAGATCCTCGCGGACATGCTCAAGTCCGCCGGCGCCGAAGTCACGCTCCACTGGTCGCCGGGCGCCCATGGGCTCGACCGGTCGGACCTCGTGGCGGCGAGCGAGTGGTGGAAGGGCTGGAAGTGACGGTGGCGGAAGGCTGTGCTATAACACGCCGCCGCCCGTGCGCCCGTAGCTCAATTGGATAGAGCGTCAGCCTCCGGAGCTGAAGGTTACAGGTTCGACCCCTGTCGGGCGCACCAGCCCTCCGGACCCGCGTGAACCCTTCCCAGCCAACTTCAAGCGAGCGCTTCAAGCCAAACGCGGCACGCGAGATGGCGTCCATGTTCGACGGCGTCTCTGGGCGCTACGACCTGCTCAACCGGATCATGACGCTGGGGCAGGATTCCGCCTGGCGCGAGGCCATGTGGCGCAGCGTGCCGGACTCCGCCCGACGCGTGCTGGACCTGTGCACGGGCAGCGGCACGTCGCTCGTGGGGCTTCGCCGGCCCGGCCGCACCGTGCTCGGCGTGGACGTGAGCCTCGCCATGCTGCGCGTCGCCGCCGATTCGACCGCCGGCGGCGGCTGGATGCCGCGGCTCGCGTGCGCGGACGGCTTCCGGCTGCCGCTGCGCGCGGACTCACTCGACGCGGTCACCATCGCGTTCGGCATCCGCAACCTGCGGCCGCGTCGCGACGCGCTCGCGGAGATCGCTCGAGTCTTGGCCGCGGGCGGACGGTTGAGCGTTCTCGAAGCGGCCGCGCCCAAGCCGGGGCCGCTGGCGCCGCTCGCGCGCTGGTGGATCCGCGTCGCGATCCCGTTTGCGGGCCGGCTGTCGCCGGACCCTTCGGCGTATCGCTACCTGAGCGAGAGCATCTTCGAGTTCGGCTCGGGCCCGGAGTTCGAGGTGGACCTCGCGGCGGAGGGCTTCCGGATCGTCGCGAATCAGTCGTTCCTGTTCGGCGCGGCTCGTCTGTGGGTGGCCGAGCGCAGGCCAGCGGTTGGTCAAAAAGCCACCGAGCAGGCCATCGTCGTGCAGCGCGCAATGAACGTTCCGGGCGATTCGGCGCAAGCCGCGTCGGGCACTGCTCGCGTCCGGGACGAGGTCGCGACGTGGCGGCTGCTGCAGGCCCTCACGAGCACCGCGCTCGCCGCCGCGCTGGTGTGGGCATTGAGCGTGTGGCTCAAGGTGCGCGAGGACTTGCCGTTAACTCCACCGCAACGACTCGGGGGCGGTATCCTGCTGGTGGGTGGACTGGTGGTGTTCGGCGTGCGGAGCCTGATCCAGTGGCTTCGCTGGTCGGCCTCGCGGGGCGGGGGAGTGCGACTCTCCTGACCGTGGCACGGGCGTTGCGTTGTCTGCGTGGGTTTTCACCCAACCCCTATGGACGGATCCATGCCCGGACGCGAACGACTCCTTGCCACGTTGGTCGAGCTCACCACCCAATCGGGTGGCCGGTCTCGCCATGAAGTGCTGCGCTCGACGCTGGCGATGGCCATCGCGCTCGGCGAGGCGGACGGCGCCGTGATGGTGATGGGTGGCGCGCGCCACCTCGAGCGGAGCGTGCTGCGCCAGGGCGAGACCGAACCGGATCCGCTCGCCGAGCCGTTCGCGCCCGCGCCGTTCGAGATGTCCGTGCTGCGCTCGCGGCATCCGCGCGTACTCGCCGACCTCGAACGCTCAGGCGTGTCGCCGGGCGCCGGCTGCCCCGGCGTGAGCCCGGGTCCCGCGCTCTACATGCCCGTGCGCATGCAGGACCAGCGCGGCGGCTTCCTCGCCGTGCACCGGCGCGAGGGCGCGCCGCGCTTCACGAGCCGCGAGGCCCGCCAGCTCGTGCTGCTCGCCGCCTGGGCCGGCCTGTCACTCGACAACCTGCGCCTCGCCGAGAATCTCGAGAAGCTCGCGGTGACCGACGACCTCACGCAGGTGTTCAACTACCGCTATCTCAAGTCCGCACTGCGCCGCGAGGTGAAGCGCGCGACCCGGTTCCGCCAGCCGCTCTCCATCCTCATGGTGGACGTGGACAACCTGAAGACCTACAACGACCGCAATGGCCATCTGCGTGGCAGCTTCCTGCTGCGGCAGATCGCGCAGCTGTTCGCGAGCCAGGTCCGCTCGTGGGACCTGGTGGCGAAGTACGGGGGGGACGAGTTCACGGTGATCCTGCCGCAGACCGATCGCATCGGCGCGGCCGCCGTGGGCGAGCGGCTGCGCGCGGCCGTCGCCCACTTCCAGTTCCCGCTCGCCGAGCGCGGCGCCATCACCGTGAGCACGGGCATCTCGAACTATCCCGACGACGGCGACACCGTGACCGGGCTCATCGAATCCGCCGACCGAGCGTTGTATCTGGCGAAGAAGAACGGACGCAATCGCGTGGAGGGGATCGACCGGCTCGCGGCATGAGCCCTGGCGCGGGAACCGCACGAGCGCGGCACACGTCGCGCGTTGACCGCGCGGCAGCGGCTGGCTAATCTGCTTCGCCCGTCTCGACCCCGCTCGTCCCGTCCGCTTCACCGAAACCGGAGGAACTGCTTGTCAGATCGCATCGGCATCGCTGTCGTCGGCACCGGCGACTGGGGCGCGAACCTGGT
>JAHFBX010000145.1 GCA_023249815.1 Candidatus Eiseniibacteriota bacterium | reverse complement strand
CACCCGCTCGAAGAGCCGTTCCTCGTGCTCGCGACGCAGAATCCGATCGAGCAGGAGGGCACCTACCCGTTGCCGGAGGCCCAGAGCGACCGCTTCATGCTCAAGGTGAAGGTGAACTATCCCGAGCGCGGGGAGGAGAAGGAGATCCTGCGGCGCGCCGGGCTCGGAGCGCTGCCCGATCTGAAGCCACAAGCCACCCGCGAGCAGGTCATCGAGGCACGCGACGCCCTGTCGGGCGTGTACGTGGACGACAAGATCCAGGAATACGTGCTCGATTTGGTCCACGCCACGCGCCGACCCAAGGACTTCGGACTCCCGATCGAGCACCTGGTCCAGTACGGCGCGAGCCCGCGCGCGACACTCTTCCTCGTGCGCGGAGCGCAGGGGTTCGCGCTCGTGCGCGGCCGGCCGTACGTGCTGCCGGACGACGTCAAGGCCGTGGCGCTCGACGTGCTGCGCCATCGCATCCAGGTCTCCTACGAGGCCGAGGCCGAGGGCGTGGACGGCGAGGAGGTCGCGCGCCGGATCCTGGAGCAGGTGCGCGTGCCCTAGGCACGGGGGTTCCCGTTCATGGCGACGCAGGATCTGCTCAAGAAGGTCCGCCGGCTCGAGATCCGCAGCCGCCGACTGGTCGAGGACCTGTTCTCCGGCGGCACCGAGAGCGTGTTCAAGGGCCGCGGCGTGGAGTTCGAGGAGGTTCGCCCCTACGTCCCCGGGGACGAGGTGCGCGACATCGACTGGAACGTCACCGCGCGCCTGGGCCAGGCCTACGTCAAGCGCTTCGTCGAGGAGCGTGAACTCACCGTCATGCTCGTCGTGGACGTGTCGCGCTCGATGCTGTTCGGCACGCGCGGCCAGGAGAAACGCGAGCTCGCGGCCGAACTGTGCGCCGTGCTCGGCTTCGCCGCGGTGCGCCAGAACGACCGCGTCGGCATGGCGCTCGTCTCCGACCAGGTCGAGCACTTCGTTCCGCCCGCCCGCGGCCGCGTCCACCTGCTACGCATCCTGCGCGACGTGCTCGACCACGAGTCGGCGCGCGGCACGCGGCTCGGCGCCGCCGCGCGGTTCCTGACGCGCACGCTCAAGCGTCGCTCGCTGGTGTTCTGGATCAGCGACTTCGAGGACCGACTGGACGCGCACGACTGGCGCGTCATGGCCGGCCGACACGAGCTGACCGCATTGGCCGTGCACGACCCGGCCGACGAACAGCTGCCGCGCGCGGGCTGGGTCATGCTGGAGGACCTGGAGACGGGCAAGCGCAGGCTCGTGGACTCGAACAGCGAAGTGCTGCGTCGGCTCTACGCGGCGGGCGCTCGCGAACGGCGACGCACGGCGCACGCCGCGCTCGCGCAGGCGCTCTGCCCGGTGGTGGAGATCCGCACCGACAAGCCCTACATCCCGGCGCTCGTCCGTTTCTTCCAGCACCGCAAGCGGCGGGGCGTGGCATGAGCGCGTCGCGGCTCGCAGGACGGACGGGAAGGAACGGAAGCCGCTCCGCTCGGCGCTTCGCGATCGGCGCGCTGTGGGTCGCGCTCGCGTACGCACCAGCGGGCTCCCGCGCGCAGGGCACCGTCGTGATCCCCACGGACTCGCTGCCGGCGGCCATGCGCCCGGGCGGGGAGCCCGGTCTGGTGCGCGCGACGTCGGGGACGCCGGAGTGGGACGCCGTGCGGATGCGCGTGCGCATCACCCCAGCTTCGGCGCGCATCGGGCAGGCGCTCACCTATCGCGCCGCCGTGCTGGTCTACCCGGGCGTCAAGGTGCGCTTCGAGCCGCCGAAGAGTGGTGGGTCGTTCACGTGGTCGCGCGCGCGCGCCGGTCGCGTGAGCCCGGGCTGGTGGAAGAGCGTCACGGCGGGCCGGGATAGCGTGTGGTTCGAAGGCAGGCTCCAGATCTTCGAGGCCGGCCAGATCTCCGTGCAGGGTCCGGTCGTGCAGCTGAGCGCGATGCCGCGCTCGACCCGCCCGGGTTCGGCGCGCATCCCGGTGGCGCACGTCACCATCCTGCCCACCGTGACGGCCGCCGACAGCACGGGCGAGCTGCGCGCGCTCCACGGACCGCTGCGCGCGCCGTGGTGGGAGCGCATCGGCTGGACGCCGATCGTGCTGGCGATGCTGCTCCTCGCGGCGGCGATCGCCCTCTACCGCCGGCTGCGGCGAAAGCGACCCGTGCCCGTGACGCGCCCCGCGGCGCCGACGCCGGTGCGGGCGCGCATCGATCCCGCCGCGGAAGCGTTGCGCGCGCTCGTCGCGCTGCGCGCCCGCGAGCTCCCCGCCGCGGGGCGTTTCAGCGAACACGCATTCGAGCTCACTGCGATTCTGAGACGATTCCTCGAGGCCACGGTGACGACGCCGCGGCCCGGCGACACGAGCGGGGAGCTGCTCGAACGCCTGCGCTCGGCGCGCTTGCCGGAGGACGACTTCGAGCGGCTCGAGGGGCTGCTCTCGCTCTGGGACCGCGTCAAGTTCGCGCGCGCGCCGCTCACCGAGGCCGAGGCCGCGCGTTGCGAGGAGGCGGTCGAAGCGTTCGTGCGTCGCGTCGCGCAGGCTCGGCTCGCCGCGACCCGCGCCGGGGTTGCCGCCGCGCCGGGAGCTCCGAGCGGGCCCGCGCCGGGGCCGCCAGCGCCGGAGGCCGCATGATCCGGTTCGAATATCCGTGGCTGCTCGTGCTGCTCACCGTGCTCCCGGCGCTGCTCGTGTGGCGCTCGCGCCGGCACGACACGCGGCCGCCCGCGCTGCTCTGGGGCTCCGCCGCAAGCCTGCCGGCCCCGGGCATGGCGCGCTGGCTGTGGCTCGTCGTGCGTGTGCTGCCGTGGTTTGCGCTGGCGTTGGCGCTGCTCGCCGCGGCACGGCCGCAGCAGGGCATCCAGCAGAGTGAGGTGGACTCGCGCGGCGTGGACATCGTCATCGCGATTGACATCTCGCCGAGCATGCGCGCGGGCGACATGGGCGGCGGCGACCGGCTCGCGGCGGCACGCGCGACCGCAAGGGACTTCATCCGCAACCGGCCGCACGACCGCATCGGGCTCGTCGGGTTCGCCGCCACCGCATTCACGCAGTGCCCGCTCACGCTCGATCACGAGACGCTCCAGGACCTGCTCCAGCAGCTGGACTACGGCATGGCCGAGGACGGCACCGCGATCGGCATGGGCCTCGCCACGTCGGTCCAGCGGCTCCGCGAGAGCCGCACGCCGAGCAAGGTGGTGGTGTTGTTGACGGACGGCGAGAACAATCGCGGCGCGATCGACCCGCTCACCGCCGCGGACCTGGCGCGCGCGATGGGTGTGCGCGTCTACACCGTGCTCGTGGGACGGCCGTCGGTGGCACCGGTCGAAGTCACGGACCCGCTGCTCGGCCGCACCACCATCATGCAGCCGGTCACCGTGGACGAGAAGCCGCTCGTGGAGATCGCGCGGGTCACGGAAGGGCGCTTCTTCCGCGCCGGGGACACGGCGTCGTTGTCCGCGATCTACGGGGAGATCGATCGCATGGAGCGCGCCCCGATCCGCGCGCTCGTCTACCGCGAGTTCCGGGACCTGGGGCCGCTTCTGATCGCGTTCGCGGCCCTGCTGCTGGCACTCCACGGCTGGTCGAACGCCACCTGGGCGTTCCGGGTGCCATGAGGCGGCTCGCGCCGCGCGCGCCGCGCGCCGGAGGGTTCCCGCGATGACGTTCCAGAACCCGCTCTGGCTCGCGTGGCTCGTCCTGCTCCTGCCGCTCTCGTTCCTCGAGTGGCGGGCACTCCTGCGCGCGGAGCGATCACTGAAGCTGCTGCTCGGCCCGAGGCCGCTCCCGGGACTGCTCGTCCAGCTCCTGCCCAGGCGCCGGCTCGCCACCACGGCGCTCCGGCTCGCGGCGACCCTGCTGCTGGGCATCGGCGCGGCCGGCCCGCAGTGGGGGCGTGAGGCGGTGAAGCGCCAGTCGCAGGGCTCCGACATCGTGTTCGTGATCGACGTGTCCTCGAGCATGGAGGTGCGCGACGTGCCGCCGACACGCATGGAGGAGGCGCATCGCGAGGCCGTGGCGCTGCTCGAGCGGCTGCAGGGCAGCCGCGTCGGGGTGGTGGCGTTCGCCGGCGACGCGGTGCGGCTATGTCCGCTGACCCTCGACCAGGCCGCCGTCCGGCTCACGCTCGAGACCATCGGGCCCGGCACCGTGAGCGAGCCCGGCAGCGATCTCGGCCGCGCGCTTCGCTCCGGGCTCAAACTGCTGCCGCAGGGCCATCGCGACGAACAAGCGCTGGTGGTGTGGACGGACGGCGAGGACCTCGAAGGCCACACGCGCGAGGCCATCGAGGAGTTGCGCCGCGCCGGGCTGCGCGTCTACGTCGTCGGCGTGGGAACGCCCGCCGGGGACGTCATCCCGATCGTGGACGCTTCAGGACTGACGGTCGACGTCAAGAAGGACGAGCAGGGAGGCGTGGTGCGTTCGCGGCTCGACGAGCCGTTGCTCCGGGAACTCGCGCGCCGGAGCGGCGGCAGCTACTTCACCGCCATGCGCTCGGGCGGCGAGCTCGTGCGGCTGGCCACGTCCCTGGGCTCGCTGGCGCGATCGCGGCACGGCGTGCGGCTGGTCGAGCGGCCGGTGGCGCGCTTCCCGCTGTTCGCGCTGTTCGCGTCCCTGTGCATGGTGGCGCTCATCACCTGGCCGAGGCGGCGCATCGTGCGGCGCTCGATCACGCTGCTGCGGGCGCGCGCGGCGCGGGCGGCGCAGCGCGCCACGCGCGGCGTGACGCGCGTGCGCTCGGTATCCGCGGCCACGCTGCTGCTGCTGGCACACCTGCCGCGGCCGGTCGGCGCGCAGAGCGACTGGGCGCGTGGCGACGCCGCGTTCAAGAAGAAGGACTGGGCGCAGGCGGAATCGCTCTACGCCCGCCGGGCGCGAATGCCGCGCTCGCCGGCGCCGCTGTTCGTCAACCTCGCGACGGCACGCGCGCACCTGCAGCGCGCCGACAGCGTCGAGCAGCAGCTGTCGCGGCTCACGGACCGCGACAACGCCACCGGTCGCATGGCGGGCTACAACCTCGGCACGCTGCTCGGCGGCAGGGGTGAATACGATCACGCACTGGCGGAGCTGCGGCGCGTGCTCGAGCGCGACCCGAACGACGCCGACGCCCGCTGGAACTACGAGTGGCTGCTGCAGCAGCGGGAGCAAGCGAAGCGCCGCCCCGACCCCACACCGCAGGGCGGGTCGTCCCCGGACCAGCCGCCGCCGCAACCGCAGCAGCAGCCGAGCCCCGGACAGGGGCAGCAGCAGCAGGACCAGCCGCCACAGCCGAACGCCGGGGACTCGCAGTCGACACCGGCCGAGTCGCCGCCGGCGCCGGGCGTCAAGCAGCCCATGACGAAGACGCAGGCCGAGCAGCTGCTCGGGTCGCTCGGGGATCTCGAGCGGATCGAGAAGCAGGAGCGGCGCCGGACGCGCGTGCAGCGCGAGAAGCGGGGTAAGGACTGGTGAGCGGCATCCCGCGATGCAGGTTCGCGCGCGCCGCGTTCGCGCTGTCGTGGGCACTGCTCCTCGCGTGCCCCGCGAGGGCCGCGGTGGACGTGGAGGCGCGCCTGAGCGTGGGCTCGATCGAGGCGGGCGGCGTCGTGTCGTTGCTCGTGGACATCACGGATCCCAAGGGCACCGTCGCCGATCCGCAGTTCACGCTGCCCGCGGGCCTCGAGCTGCTCGGCAGCTCGCGCCAGCAGCAGTTCACGTGGGTGAACGGGCGCTCCACGAACCAGGTCAACTACCGCTTCGAGCTCGGCGCCTCGCGCGTCGGACGCTATGCGGTTGGGCCGATCCGCGTGACGGTAGGTGGTCAGACGTTCCGGAGCGGCGAGATGCCGCTCGTGGTGACGGCTTCGGCCGCCTCGCCGCTCGCGGTCGGACACGGCAACGCGCGCGGCTCGCGCGCGGCGTCACTCGTGCTCACGCTCGACCCGCCGCATCCGATCGTGGGCCAGGCCTGCGTGCTGCGCGTGCAGCTCATCCAGCGCGTGCCGATGGCCGAGGACAGCGAATACGACCCACCCGCGACCCCCGGGTTCTGGAGCGAGCAATGGGGTGACGCATCGAGCACTCGCGCGAAGGAGGGTCGAAACGACGTCTCGGTGACCGAGCGATCGCTGCGGCTCTATCCGCTCGCCCCGGGACCCGCGGTGATCTCGCCCGCGCGCGGCGTCGTGACGCCCACGTCCACCGGGCTCCTCGATCCGTTCTCGGGCTACACGAGCTCGCGCATCCAGATCATGAGTGACAGCCTGCACATCGCGGTGCGGCCGCTGCCGCCCGACCCACCGGCCGGATTCGGCGGCGGTGTGGGTGAGTTCGACGTGGCGTGGACGAGCGATCGCTCGCACACGACGCAGGACCAGGCGATCACCGCGCGCCTCGACGTGCGCGGCACCGGCAACCTGCCGCTCATGCGCGCACCGGCGTTCGCTCCGAATGATTTCGAAGTGTTCTCCTCGACGGTCGAGGACAGCCTGCCCGCGCCGGGCCGCATGGGGCAGGGCCGCCGCACGTTCCTGTGGACGCTCCTGCCCAAGCGGGCCGGGCGGCTGCGCCTCCCCGGGCCGACGGTGTCCTGGTACGACCCAGCGGGTTCGCGCTACCTGACGAGCACGCCGGCCGCGGTCTCGATCGAGGTGCTCTCGGCGCGCCCCGGCCAGTCCGGCGAGGACGCCGACGGACTCCCGACCGTGTTCCGCGACCACTCGAGCCGGCCGGGCGGCCACGCCGCGTGGCCGCTGTGGGCGTTGCTCGGCGGACTCTCGCTGTCCGGCGCGGCGGCGGCGTGGCGGAGATCGCAGGCACCCGATCCGCGGGCCGGCGACCGCGCGCGGCAGCGCGAGTGGCTGCGCTCGATCGGGCTCGCGCGTGGTCCCGACTTCTGGCAGGCCGCCGACCAGGCCGCCGCCTGGCTGCTCGCACGCGGCGAGCAGGTGCTGCGTATCCGTGAAGCGATCAGCGCCGCCCGCTACGGCGGACGCACCGATCAGGAGAGCGACGTGCGGCGCTGGCTCGTCGAGCGCCTCGGCGCCTCCATGCCCGCGCCGCCGGCGCGCTGGCCGTGGCAGCTCGCGGCGTTCGCGGGCCTCTTGCTCGCGGTGGCGTGCGCGGCGCTCGCGCTGCCGAGGCCGGGTGCGGAGGCCCTCGC
>JAHFBX010000144.1 GCA_023249815.1 Candidatus Eiseniibacteriota bacterium | reverse complement strand
GCCGTCAAGGCGCGAGTACACCGTCTGGTAGCGCTCGACATCCTCGGCGGCCGGCGCGCGATGGATGTAGGGCGGGAGCGGCACCTCACCCTGCGAGCGGAGCACCGCTTCGAGCGAACCCTCGACCACGCGCACCGTGCGCTCGCCCTGCGCACCGGCCGCGACCACCTCCACGGTGAGCGCTCCGTCGGGCGTGGCGAGGCGCGCGCCCGGCGTCACATGCTTCGCAGGTCTGGCGAGCACGCGCCAGCACTCGCCCGCCACGGCAGCGGCGGGGCGCACGAACAGCATCTCGACCTTGCCGCCCGTCGGCCGCTTCACGTTCAGCCTCGCCGGTCGAACGCGTGTCTCGTTCACGACGAGGAGGTCGCTCGGCCGAATCCACTGGCCGAGTTCAGCGAACCGCCCGTCGGTGAGCCGGTCCGAGGCGCGTTCCACGACCAGGAGCCGCGAGTCCTCGCGACGCGCGGTCGGATGCTGCGCGATGAGCGTCTCGGGCAGTTCGTAGTCGAGCAAGGCGAGGAGCCGCGCGGCGTCGGACATGGCGCTTCGCGTGGCTCGGGGCGCGATCACGACCGGCCGCTCAGCCGAGCGGCAGCTCGGGTTGCTCGGGCTCCGCGGCGGCGTCGGCCACGACCTCGCCTCGCAGGCGGGCCGGGATCGCGAGCCCCAGGTGCTCGTAGGCGAGCCGGGTGGCCTCGCGCCCGCGCGGTGTACGCCGGATGAACCCCTCCTGGACCAGGAACGGTTCGTACACATCCTCGAGCGTGCCGGTGTCCTCCCCGAGCACCACCGCGAGCGATTGCAGACCCACCGGCCCCCCTTCGTAGCGCTGGATCAGCGCGTCCAGCATGCGGCGGTCCATCTCGTCGAGGCCGCGCTCGTCCACCTCGAGCAGGCGCAACGCCTCGCGCGTCACGGGAAGCGTCACGGCGCCGTCGGCCTTGACGAGCGCGAAGTCGCGCACGCGGCGGAGCAGGCGGTTGGCCACGCGCGGCGTGCCGCGCGAGCGGCGCGCGATCTCGAACGCGGCGTCCTCGTCGACAGTGGTGGCGAGGATGCCCGCCGAGCGTCGCACGATGCGCATGAGATCCTCGGCCGAGTAGAAGGACATTCTCAGGCTCACGCCGAAGCGGGCTCTCATCGGGCCCGAGAGCAGGCCCGAACGCGTCGTGGCGCCGATCAGCGTGAACGGGTCGAGCGTCAGCTTGAGACTGCGCGCGCTCGCGCCGCGGTCGAGCATGATGTCGAGCGTGAAGTCCTCGAGCGCCGAATAGAGGTACTCCTCGATCACCGGGGAGAGCCGATGGATCTCGTCCACGAACAGCACGCCGCGCGGACCGATGTTCGTGAGCAGCCCGACCAGGTCGCCAGGACGTTCGATCACCGGACCGCTCGTGTGCGTGATCTCCACGCCCAGCTCGTGCGCGACGATGCTCGCGAGCGTGGTCTTGCCGAGGCCGGGCGGGCCGTGCAGGAGCAGGTGGTCCATCGCCTCCCCGCGCTGGCTCGCGGCGGCGAGGAAGATGCCCAGCTGCTCGCGCACCTGGGGCTGGCCCACGAACTCGGAGAGCGAGACGGGCCGGAGCCGCTTCTCCTCGCGCACGTCCTCGGCGAACGGCGCCGGGTCGGCGAGACGCGAGGGATGTTCCCGGCTTCGCTCGGCGGCGCCGGCGGCGTTCGTCTTGGCGCGCAGGAAGTTCGTCATGCCGTCGCCGCCCCCGCGCGTGCTGCCACCGCCTGGCCCGCGAGGCGCGCTCATCGCGCCACCAGCGTGGGCCGAACGAGTAGGGCGAGCGCCCGCTTCACCAGGTCCTGCGCGGCCACGTCACCGGCGTCCTCGCTGACGCGGCGCACGACGTCCGCCGCCTGCGCCGCCGGGTAGCCCAGCGTCACGAGCGCGGCTACCGCGTCGTCGTAGCGCTCGGACTTGCCGAGCATGCGCGACTTGCGCGCGCGACCGGGGCCAGTGCCGCCGGCCGCTTCGTCCGGCTCACCCTCCGGCCCCGCAGGGGCCGGTGCCAGCATGGAAAGAAAAGCCAGCTTGTCGCGCAGTTCCACGACGAGGCGTTCAGCGGTCTTGCGGCCAACGCCGGGAACGGCGGTGATGGCGGCGATGTTCTCGTCGCGCACGGCGCGCGCGAAGCGGGCCGGCGAGAGCCCCGAGAGCACGGCGATCGCGATCCGCGGGCCCACGCCATTCACGGCGATGAGCAGGTCGAAGAGCCGGAGTTCGTCCCGATCCACGAAGCCGAACAAGAGCTGCGCGTCCTCGCGCACGATGTGTCGCGTGTGGAGCTTGACCTCGGCGCCGGTCTCGGGGAGGGCGACGAACGCGCTCGTCGAGACCTGAACCTGGTAGCCCACGCCGGCGGCCTCGACGATGACGAACCCGTCGCCGCGGTCGAGCAACGTTCCCCGCAGGCTGGCGATCATGATGGGCTCCTCACTCGAACATGCCGGTCCGCCGCCCGCGCCTGCCGCCGCGTCGGGCACGGATGTGCAGGGACCACCCTACCGCACTGCGGCCCGCCACGCTCACCGGCTGCCCCGTGCCGTCGCGAGGAGCGCCTGGAGTCGCCGTCTGGCAGGCGTGGGCTTTCGTGGCGCGTCGAAGTCCGCGCGCCGCAGGTGGCACAGCGCGCCGGCCAGCGCATCGGCGGCGTCCGCCTGTGGTAGCGCCGCGAGCCCGAGTTGGAGCTTCACCATGGCGGCCACCTTCTCCTTGGAGGCGCCGCCGTGGCCCGTCACGCTCAACTTGATGGCGCGCGGCGCGTACTCGGCCACCTCGAGACCGCGTTCCATGGCGGCCAGCATCAGCGCGCCGCGCACGTGCCCGAGCACCAGCGTCGAGCGGGCGAAGGCGTGATGGAACGCGGCCTCGATGACGACGCAGTCCGGCACGAAGCGCTCCATGACGCCGTCCAGCTCGCGGGCGATGGCGTGGAGCCTCGCGGGCAGCGACAGCCGCGCGGGCGGCGACACGTGGCCGGCGGCAAGGTAGTGCAGGCCGCGCCCGCGGCGTTCCACCACGCCCCAACCGGTCCGCCGACTCCCGGGATCCAGCCCCAGCACGCGCATGAGTCACCCTCTCCTTAGGTGCGACACGGGCCTCCGGCCCGCCTGTGCGGTGAGCGTCACGCGAGCGCAAGCGCTCACGAGACAGTGGGACGCGAGGCGGGCCCGGCCGAGGCCGGGCCCTTCCCCGATGTTACGACTAGCCGTGCTGCGCCGCGGCCGCTTCGCGCTCGGCCTTCGCCGCCGCGATCACCTTGTCCGCGAGCTCGCGGGGCACCTCTTCATAGTGCGACAGCTTCGCCTGGTAGAGCCCCCGTCCCTGCGTGATGGCGCGCAGGTGCGAAGCGTACTTGTAGGTCTCCGCCATGGGCACCTTCGCCTTCACCACGACGTAGTGGCCCTCCGACTCGGTCCCGAGGATCTTGCCGCGCTTGCTCGAGAGGTCGCCCATCACGTCGCCGAGGAACTCCTCGGGAATGCGCACCTCGAGGTCGGAGTACGGCTCCAGGATCACGGGTGAGGCCTTGAGGATGGTCTCGTGAAAGCAGTTTTCGGCTGCGATCTTGAACGCCATCTCCGAGCTGTCGACGTCGTGGTACTTGCCGAAGAACACCGTGGTCCTCACGTCCACGACGGGATAGCCCGCGAGCGGGCCTCGTTCCATGCCGGCCACGACGCCCTTCTCCACCGCGGGAATGAAATTGTGGGGAATCACGCCGCCCTTCACCTCGTCCACGAACTCGAACATGGCGCCGCGCGGCAACGGCGCCACGCGCAGGTGGACCTCGCCGAACTGCCCGCGCCCGCCGGTCTGCTTCTTGTGCCGGTAGTCGCCCTCCGCCTTGCCCCGGATGGTCTCGCGATAGGGAACGTGCGGCTTGGAGAGCATGACCTCGACGCCGAAACGCTTCTTCATGCGCTCGACCAGGATCTCCAGGTGCAGGTCTCCCATGCCCTGGACGACGGACTCCTTCGTGCTCTCCTCGAAATGCCGCGACAGCGTCGGATCCTCCTCGTGCAGCCGGGCGAGCCCCACGGCCATCTTCTCTTCGTCGCCCTTGTTCTTGGCGCGGATGCACTCCGCGACCACCGGCAGCGGGAAGTCGGGCGGCGCGAGCTTCACCGCACGAGACTTTTCGGCCAGCGTGTCGCCGGTGTGCGTCTCGCGCAGCTTCACGGCGGCCACGATGTCGCCGGCCGCGGCGCCGCGACAGTCCGAGCGCTCACGACCGGACAGATGGTAGAGCGTGCCCAGCTTCTCGCTCCGATTGCGCGTCGTGTTCAGGAGTTCCTTGCCCGGCTCGACGTGCCCGGACCACAGCCGGATGAGCGACAACTCCCCGAGGTGCGCCTCGGCGAGCGTCTTGAACACCGTCGCGGCCACGGGTGCGGCCGAGTCGGGCTTGATCTCGACGTTGTTCGCGCCATTCGTGCCGCTCGCCTGCTGCGCGTGAACATCGAGCGGGCTCGGCAGCACGTCCACGACCTCCTCGAGCACTTCCTTCACGCCGAGGTTCAGGGCCGCGGAACAGCAGAACACGGGGGCCAGGTCACACTGCACGACGCGCTCGCAGAGACCGTGACGGATCTCCTCCACGGACAGGTCCCCGGTCGAGAGGAACTTCTCCATGAGCTGCTCGTCGCCGGTGGCGGCCTCCTCGAGCAGCGTGGCACGGGCCTTCGCCACCTTGTCCGCCATGTCGGCTGGGATCGGCACCTCGCTGCTCTTCTCGTCGGCGCCCTTCCCCGTGAACGTCCATGCCTTGTTCTCGATCAGGTCCACGACGCCATGGAACTTGTCCGCCTCGCCGATGGGGAGCTGCGCCGGCACGGCATTCAGCCCGAGGCGGTCGTGGCAGCTCATCACCGCGGCGTCGAAGTTCGCGTGCTCCTTGTCCATCATGTTCACCACGACCAGGAGCGGCGACTTCTCCTGCTTCAGCACCTCCCACACCACTTCGGTGCCCACCTCGACGCCGGCGGCGGCACGCAGGACGAGCACGGCCGAGTCGGCCACGCGAAGCGCGCTGTAGACGTCGCCGACGAAGTCGGAGTAGCCGGGCGTATCGAGCAGGTTGATCTTGTGGCCCTTGAACTCGAATTGCGCGAGCCCCAAGTCGATCGTCATCTGTCTCGCGATCTCCTCGGGGCTGTGGTCCAGCAGCGTCGTTCCGTCGGCGACCCGTCCGATGCGGTTGGTCGCCTTGGCCTGGTACAACATGGCCTCAGCGAGCGAGGTTTTACCCACGCCGTGATGGGCCACCAGCGCCACGTTGCGGATGTGACCGGTTGCGAACTCCTTCACGCTGCACCTCCCGAAGTCGTCGCGTCAGGGTGCTTGCGTCGGGTCGTGGAGTCGGAACACGCGCCCCGGCGTAACTCAAAGCAATGACGGAGGCTAGCACCGTGTTTTCACGTGGGTCAAGAGGTGCCGCGCGCGTGCAGGCGTGCGCCGAAGTGCGGCTCGCATATTCCGGCTGTGCAGCGGCCGTCAAGAATGCGCCGCTCGCATCGCGAAGCCATCACGACGGTTGACCCCGTCCAGGCGCGCCACTAATTTCATCCGGTTTGGCGCGCTGGACCGGTTCCCTCCGGCGCTCTCTCCACCCCGAAAGGAGTCCTCGATGTCGTTCCGCCCGTCCTTCCGCGCCGTCGGTGTGGCGCTCTCTGCGGTCGCACTGTGCGCCGCCACGTACGCCGTGAGCGCCACCGCCGCCCCGCCCGCCGCCCCCGCCAAGGGTGATCCCGTCAAAGCTGCGGCCAAGTACAAGACGCTCTGCGTCGCCTGCCACAAGCCCGACGGGTCGGGTGGCTACAAGGCCGCGGGGAACCCCACGCCCAACTGGACTCTCAAGAAGACGTGGGACGCGACGCGCACCGATGCCTACCTTCGCGACTGCATGACGAACGGCAAGATCAAGTCGGGCATGGTCGCCTGGGGCAAGCTGGGTACGCTCAAGCCGCAGGACATCGAGGACATGATCGCGTACATCCACACGATCAAGGCCAAGGCGAAGTAACGCCGGGCCCGCCCGCTGACGCGACTCCGCGAGGGGCGCGTCGGCCTGAAACGGAACCGAATGAAGCGCGCTCGCGGTGGAGTGCGCTTCGCGTTTGCGGTCCGCGTTCTCACGAATCGGCCAGGCGACGGGAGTAGGCGCTATTCGATGCGGATCGTGTAGGGCATGAGCGCGAGCAGACTGCCCGCCGGCGTGGCGGCCAGGCGGTACCAGCGGCCCAGGTCCTTGAGCACCGGGATGCGCGACTCCTCCTGCTGCGGCGTCTCGAACGCGCCGCCCAGCCAGCGCTGGAGCAGGGACTTGAGGGGCCGCGGGTAGACCTCGACGATGATGTCCTCGTGGGCGCCGATGTGCGCGCGCTCGCGGGCCAGTTCGAACGCCTCGTGGAGGCCGCCGAGCGAGTCCACGAGCCCGCGCTGGTACGCGGCGACGCCGGACCACACGCGCCCCTGTCCCACCGAGTCCACCGCGCCGGGCTCCATGCGGCGCCCTTCGGAGACGCGCGAGACGAACACGGAGTAGAACTGGTCCAGGCTCTTCTGGTAGAGCGCGCGCTCCTCGGGGTCGAAGTCGCGATACGGGGACCACATGTCGGCGTGCCGCCCGCGCCGCACCGTCTCGACGTTGAGTCCCAACTTCCGGTAGAGCCCGAGCACATTGAGCTTGCCACCGAAGACACCGATGGAGCCAGTGATCGTGGACGGACCCGCCACGATGGCGTCGCCCGCGCAGGCCAGGTAGTAGCCGCCCGACGCCGCCACGTCGCCCATGCTCACGATGACGGGCTTCTCGCGGCGCAGCCGGCGCAGCTCCTGCCACACGGCGTCCGAGGCGTCTCCCGAGCCACCCGGGCTGTCGATGCGCAGCACCACCGCGCGGATGCTGCGCCGCGCGCGGATGTCGCGCAGCGCGTCCACGAGCGTGCGGTCGCCCACCGAGCGGCCGCCGAATACGCCCTCTCGGCTCCGCCCGTCCACGATGTCGCCTTCCGCCACGACGAGCGCGATGCGCTCGCCCGTGCCACTGCCGCCCTCTTCGACATAGCGCAGGAACGACGCGGTGGCGCGGCGCTCACCCCCCTCGTGCGCCGCCAGCGAGTCCACGTCCGCCTGC
>JAHFBX010000143.1 GCA_023249815.1 Candidatus Eiseniibacteriota bacterium | reverse complement strand
GTATCCGAACGGATCGGGGCCACCGCGTCCGGCGGGGACGGGCGCGCCGACACGCGTGTCGGGCTTGCCTTTGGCGGGAGCAGGCTCCACGGAGGTCGGGAGCGAAGCGGCGGAGTTCGAAGTGACCGCCGTGAACACCAGGTCGCTGCCACCGGTGTTCCGCACCGTCACCAGGCGCGTGGCTTGCTGTCCCGTGAATAGGCTGGCCGAGACCGACGTGGGCGAGACGTCGATGTTCGGCGGGATCAGGCCGACGCCGAGGAGTTCGACGAGCGCGGTCGGTTGATCCGGGTCGTTGCTCGACACTCGGATGGTACCCGTGGCCAGTCCTGGCGTGGTGGGCGCGAAGTACACGGCGACCGCGTGCGTGTCGCCAGGTGCGAGCGTGAAACCCGGGAGCGACGCCGAGAAACCCGTACCCTGGATGGTCACGCCGGAGACGATGAGCACGTCCGTCCCCCGATTGATCGCCTGGAGCGTGCGGGCCGCGAGGCCACCGACGAACACCGGACCGAAATCGATCGGCGAAGGAGAGAGCGCCAGGTCGGGCGCGCCGGTCACGTCCAAGCGCGCGGGCACCGACACCTCCGGCTCATCCGGATCATTGCTATGGATCACCACGCGGGCGTCGTACTGACCACCCACCAATCCGAGAGCATTGAACACCACGCCGACGGTTCCCGTGGTCCCAGCGGCCACCCGCCCGCTGTCGGGATCGACCGTGAGCCAACTGATCGCGTCCCCGGTGAGCAGCGTCTGGTAGTACGCCACCGGGCTCCCGAAGGCGAGGGAAGGCACATCCATGGTCGGCAGGGGCGGGAACTCCGCCGGCGGGGCCCAATCCCAGCCCACTCCAGCGCGAAGCGAACCGAACGAAGCGGGGATGGGGTAGGGCGAGATGCCCTGCTGATTGAAGTACGTGCTTGGAGCCTGGAACGAGGCCACCATCACGTAGAAACGGCCGGCCACGAGGTCCACATCGACCTGCCCCGAGCTGTACCAACCGAGACCCGGCCCCGCCGAGGCAAGCTGCGACGCGCTCACAAGCTGGTAGTTCCCGACCAGCGCGGACCCTTCGTAGACCAGGAACCAGATCTGCGTGGCGCTGGAGGGATCCAAATAGAAGCGGTGCTCACGCAGCGTGCGGTTTGTGGTGCACTCGAAGAGGTTGCCACGCGTGCGGGGTCCGGCGAAGAACGAGGCTTGCGGGCTTCCGAACACCTCCTCGCTCGTCGAGAGCACGACGTGCCCCGAACCCGAGAGCGGCACCGTGCCGGCGCCCGTGCGGTCGATGTCCGGCCGTACCTCGATCGTGCCCGGGTAGGGCGGATCGTCGGGTTCGTTGTTCACCAGTGCGACCGGAATGCCAGTCGCGAGCACGGGGGCCGGACGACCATCCGCCCCGACCACGTCCAACATGACTGCCGCGCCGGGCGGAGCCTCGACGCTGGCGGTGAACGAGAGCTCGCTGACACCGAGATTGCGGATCGCGAGCGGGACGGTCACCTGCCCGCCGGTGAACAGCGCCGCGACCAAGGGCGTCGTGGGCACATCGATGTCGGGTGGCCCGAGCGTGGTCGCGTGAACCACGTTGGAGAGCGGACTTGCCTGATCGAACTCGTCGTACACCTTCATGGCCACGTAGTATTCGGTGGAGAACGAGAGTCCGGTCACGCTCAGCGATTGCACGGTCCCTGCCGGAAGCGGCTGCGGCACAGGCGACACCTGCGTCGCCGAGTCGAAGCTCGCCACGGTGATCGGGACGGTCGAGTACCGCACGTCATAGCGGCTCGCCTGGCCCACGAGCCCATCGTCGCCGGTCGCGGTCCAAGTGACTTCCAGCCGGTCGCCCTGCGGATCCGTCACGTGCAGGTCGGTCACGGCGGCGGGCGGAACACTGTCGGCTTCTGCGATCGCCAGGAACGCATCGAGGCGACCGCCGGTGAGCACGCGCCCCGCCAGCCACGGTAGGGCTGTCACGGTGTTCAGGACGAGCGACTTGGCCGAGAGCGGGCCGATCCCGGGATTTCGCGCGTAGATCAGCGCGAGGGTTCCTGCCACATGCGGGGTCGCCATCGACGTGCCGTCGTAGCTCGCATAACCGCCCGGCACCGAGCTCAGCACCGCGACTCCGGGGGCCGAGAGATCCACGCTCGTCACGCCGTAGTTCGAGAACCACGCGAGCTGGTCGTTCGCATCCGTAGCCGCCACGGACACCAGACTCGGCACGTCGTAGCTCGAGGGATAGTGCGGGAAGATGTCGGTGTTCCTGCCGTCGTTGCCGGCCGCCGCGACGAAGACGATACCGGCGGACTCGGCGCTCAGGATCGACTGGCGCAGCGCCTCCGAGTACCCGTCTCCACCCCAGCTCGCATTGATGATGTCCGCACCCATGAGCCGGGCATAGTCGATGGACAGGATCGCGTCCGCGGTCGAGCCCCCACCTGGCCCGAGGAACTTGACCGGAAGCAGCCGCACCTGCCAGCTCACGCCGACGACACCGATACCATTGTCACCCACGGCGCCGATCGTTCCGGACACGTGAGTGCCGTGGCCGATGTCGTCCATGGGATCGTTGTCGTGATTCACGAAGTCCCAGCCATGGACATCGTCCACGAATCCGTTGTGGTCGTCGTCAAGCCCATTTCCCGGGATCTCCCCGGAATTGACGAAGATGTTGGCGGACAAATCCAGATGGTTGTAGTCCACGCCCGTATCGATGATCGCCACCAGCACGCTCGAACTCCCGGTGGTCACGCTCCAGGCGTTCGTGGCGCGGATATCCGCGCCTGGTGTGCCGCCCGTCTGACCGGTGTTCCGCATGCCCCACAGACTCGTGAACAACGGGTCATTGGGAACCCGGTCCGCGTGCAGGATGTAGTTGGGCTCGATGTACACCACGTTGGGATTCGACCGCTGCCGCGTGATCGCCGGCTGGACGTCCTCATCGACCGTCCGGACCAGGTCCGCGCCGATGCCAGGTAGCGCGTTCGATCGTGTCGCGCCGATGTCCGTGAGGATGCCCTGGCGCACCGAGGCCGCCACGCCCGCACGGAACTTCAGGATGAGCTCCCCTGGCCGGTGGGGCGGCATCACCTGTTGCGCGAACGCCTGGGTGCTGAACGACAACACGACCGCGAGCACGCCGATACGCCAGGACGACGCAGCCCATCCAAGCTTGTTCATGTCGCAGTCCTCCGGACGCAGTCGCGGAGCCCGCGGGGAAGTGTCCCCCTGGTGCTTGGGGCGGCCGTGACGTCGCGTTCCTGGGGTGGAGACGGGAGTCACTCGATTCGGCAGGGCGACGGACGGGGGATGAGCCTGAATGGAGGCTCGCGCGAAGCGACTCGCGCGGTTCCAGGGGGGCAAGTGCGCCGAGCGAGGAGGATGACGGTGGGAGCCCCGACTCGGCAGGAGTCCCAGCGCGTTCACCGCACGACCATGCTCACCGGCCCGACCCCGGGGAAACCAGAAGCGTCTCCACACAGTCTCAGCAAATATGATTTTTCTGTCGGGGGCCAGGATGCGCGAATGCTAGAAAGTGTTCTGAGGCAAAGCAAGGGAGAACTCGAATTCCCCGGGCCCGATCAGTCCCGCGTCGTGACACGCATCGCGCCGGCCGGCTCGTCGAGTGGCGGCCTGCAAGCAAGCTTCGTTCCGCGCACGCCAATCCAGGGGCTTCGGGAGCTCATTCTGCCGCGGCGGCCCGGATCGCGGCGCGACCCGGTGCGGTCCTGCTCAATGCCGAGCGAGCAACCCAGTCCAGTCGAGCACGACACGAATGGTCGGCTCGGCCGGCTTCCCGGCGGGCACGATCGCGAGAGTTCGCTTCCAATCCTTGGAGACGTCGACTCCCTGCAAGTTCTCGGGAAGCTTCCACACGCGCCGCGGCGGCCCGACGCGGAACTCGGCTCCCGGCAGCACATCGACCACACGGCCGATCAGGTCGGCGGTCGGGAACAGCCCCAGCGATCTGCCGTCGCGCCTGAACCCCCACACGCCCGTGCCGTCAGTGGTGATCTGGTAGCGCGCTCCTGCCGTGGGGAACGATTGGACGTACCCCTCGTTGCGTCCCGACGCATCGGAGTTGAAGCTGAGCCAGCGCCCGTCGGGGGAGACCCGTGCCGAGGTCTCGTTCGCGGGACCACGCAGGAGGGGGCGCATCTGGCGGTCGCCCTCGAGCGGAAGCAGCCAGATATCCCAGTTGGTCTGCGGGTCGAGTCGCTCGATCACGAGTGCTTTTCCGTCCGGAGTCCAGCCATCGAGTCGGCGGAAGTCGCTTCCGGCGGGAAGCACGGTCTCGCCCGGCGTGCTGCCGTCGGCGGGGACGATGATGATGGTCTGCGTTCCACTGCTGCCGTCCGCGTAAGCGACATGCGTTCCATCCGGAGACCATTCGACACCACCGTCAGGGCTCTGCCCTTGAGCGGACAGCTGATTCGCGGTGCCGCGCTCGAGATCCACCACGAACAGGTCGCTCTGCGTGCTGGAAACCAGCCGACCGACGAGAGCGGATCGCTCGTCGGGCGAGAGCGACAACCCGGCGTAGGAGCCGGGAGCCAGCGGAACCGGCTGAAGTTCCCGCCCATCGAGCGCGAACCAGGCGAGGCGCAGGAGGGGCAGCGGCACGAAGCTGTAGGCCAGCGTTCCGTCGTTCGCGGCGGTCACGATCCCAGCACCCGAGGGTGAGGGCTGCTGAGGTGTATCGCCGAGCGAGACCGGATCTCCCGAAAGCTTGAACGAGCCCGCGTCGAAACGCTGCGCGGACAACAGCCCCTTGCGCGTGAACAGCAGGTATCCCGGTGGCGCGTAGGTCACGCCACTCTCGCTGGTCAGGACCTCCGTGCGCTTGGATTCGCCGACCGTGCCGACCTGGATCGAATGGCGACCACCGGTCCCACCCAGGACGCTGAACAGGTAGTGCCGGCCGTCAGGAAGGAAGCGAGGGAACCGGTGCGCGGTCTCGTGGCGCGTCGAGTCGAGCTGGGTCACCGCCCTGGGCTCGCCGCCCGCGGCAGGGATGCTGAAGAGAGGGCCGTTGGATGACGGGGCGAACAAGATGACGCCCGACTTGCTCCACGCGCCGCCGCGGGGAGAGCGGATGTCGGCGAGCACCTCGGGGTCGCCACCGGCGACCGCGATCTGCTTGAGCTTGTTGCCGGCGAAGAAGCCGAGCGAGCGGCTGTCCGGGGACCAGAACGGCTGCGTGGCGCCGCTCGTACCGGGGAGTTCCCGGCCCCGGAACGAGTCGAGCGGGCGCACCCAGAGCCGCGCGGTTCCCGCCGAGTCCGTGAGCACGATCGCCAGCGTCTTTCCGTCGGGGGAGATCGCATTCTCGACCGGATCAGGGGCGAGATTCAGGGGCTTGGGCGCGGAGATCTCGAACCGTCTTGAGCCGGGCCCGCTGCCTTGCCTCAGCATCGGCTGCAGGAGAACCGTCGCGACGACCGCGACCAGCGCGGTTGCGGCCACACTCCACGACGGCAGGCCGCCGCGCCCGCGGGCAACCGCTCCCGAGTCGGCCGCGGCCATCTCGCCCGAGACGCTGAGCGCCAGGACCTGCTCCAGCTCGAGCCGCGCGTCACCGATGTCTCGGAGGCGTTGTTTCGGGTCCTTGGTCAGGCAGCGCTTGAGCAGTTCGCGCACACGCGAGGGAACCCGTGCGGGCAGCGCGGTCCACTCGGGCTCGCGCTCGAGGATGCGCGCGACCAGGTCGGAGATGGTCTCGCCCTCGAACACCGGCCGGCCGCACAGGCACTCGTAGAGCACGCAGCCGAACGACCAGATGTCGGTGCGACGATCCACGTTCTTGCCGCGCGCCTGCTCGGGCGACATGTAGGCGGCCGTGCCGAGCACCATGCCCGCCTTGGTCGAGGCGTACGTCATGGTCGGCGAGGCCGACAGGTTCGGATCCGAGCCGCCCTCGCGGGACGCGCCGCCGCTCTTCGCGAGACCGAAGTCCAGCACCTTCACCGCGCCGGTCGACGTGATCATGACGTTCCCAGGCTTTAGGTCGCGATGAACGACGCCGCCCTCGTGCGCGGCCTCGATACCGGCCGCGATGTCGCGGCAGGTCTGGAGTGCCTCGTCGATCGGCATCGCACCCTCGGAGAGTCGCTGGGCGAGCGTCATGCCCTCGACGAACTCCAGCACGAGGTAGCGCTGTTCGCCCGCGACTTCCAGCCCGTGGATGCCGGCGATGTTGGGATGGTGCAGCGAGGCCAGGAGCCGGGCTTCACGCTCTAAGCGCGCGAGTCGCTCGTCGTCGTGGGCGAGCGTCGCTGGGAGGGCCTTGATCGCCACATCGCGACCCAGCCTCGAGTCGCGCGCGCGGTACACCTCGCCCATGCCGCCGGCGCCAAGCAGCGCGTGGACTTCATAGGGGCCGATGCGAGTACCCGGAGCAAAGGACATAGCCCCGCACTATAGGGGATTGCAAACAAGCGCGTCGCTCTTCCTCCGCAGTACGAGGACCAGGTTCTTCGACTCCGGTTCGTACCGATGACCTGCTCATCCCAGACGTATCGGGTTTCGTCAGCCGATACGATGTCCGCGACTCCCATCAGGTCGTCGACCTGGTCCGCGTAGTGGTTCACCCACTCCAGGATTCGCTGCTCCGAGCCCCAGCGCCCGATCCACCGTGCGACCAGTCCCACGCCACTCGTGAGCCAGAGCAACGCGGTCGCGGCATGCACCAGGAGCAGGCCCAGGCGGACGCCGCGCGGCGTCTCGCCGAACAGCGCGATGATGAGTGCGTTAGGTGTAGTAGACGCCCGGGATCTTCATGTTGTACGCCCGCCGATAGGGCGGGATACCATGAAGGATGAGTTGTCCCGCGTAGGCGTACTCGCCCTCGTCGCGCGCGAGTGGAACCTCGGCGAGGCGCAGTCGAACGACCGCGACGAGCACGAGCGCAGCAGCGAACAGCACCGGCGCCGTGTTGGGCGACCCGTCGCTTCACGAAGCCTCCGGGCGGGGGCAGACGTCCTGCACACCAGCGAACGGAGGTCTTCGCTTTCAGATTCATTCATGAACCGTCGCAGCGGATATCCGCCGATTGTGCGTTCATTCACACATTTCCGCCCATTTCCAGGAGCAGCGCACACGTGAAGACGCCGCAGCGCCCGCCAGCCCCCCCACGATTTCACGACAGGAGA
>JAHFBX010000142.1 GCA_023249815.1 Candidatus Eiseniibacteriota bacterium | reverse complement strand
GAGCGTGGGCGAATTGCAGGGCGTCCGCTTCGTCAACGACTCCAAGGCCACGAACACGGATTCGCTGCGCGTGGCGCTGCAGAGTTTTCCCGAACGCGTCGTGCTGATCGCGGGCGGGCGCGACAAGGGACAGGACTTCCGGCCTCTCGCCGAGCTCGTGCGCGCGCACGTGCGGCACCTCGTGCTGATCGGGGAGGGCGCGGACGCGATGGCGCGGGCGTGGCCGGGCGTGCCCGAGGAGCGCGCCGCGACGCTCGCCGACGCGGTGCGGGCGGCCTTCGAGGCCGCGCGCGCCAGCGCTGCGGTCGTGCTGCTGTCGCCAGGATGTGCATCATTCGATATGTTCACCGACTACGAGGACCGTGGCCGTCGCTTCAAGGACGAAGTCGAGCGGCTCGCGGCGAGAGGAGTGACCGCGTGAGGCGTGGAGATCGTTGGCTGGTGGGACTGGCCTTACTGCTCACCGCCGTCGGACTGGTGATGGTCTACTCGGCGGGTTCGTTTCACGCGTTCGTGCGGTATGGGGATTCGAACTACTTCCTCAAGCAGCAGTTCGTGCGCACGCTCATTGGCATCGTCGTGCTGTTCGCGTGCTCGCGTCTGAGTCTGCGGCGGCTGGAGGCGATGGCGCCGTGGCTCCTGGGTGCCGCCTGCGTGATGCTGGCGCTCGTCGTGGCCATGGGCCACATGTCGAACGGTGCGACACGCTGGCTCCGGCTCGGCTTCCTGTCGGTGCAGCCCACCGACCTCGGCCGCCTGGCGGCGGTGGTGTTCCTGGCGTGGTGGCTCAAGCGCCGGCCGGTCGCCGAGCTGGGCTTCTGGCGCGGCATGGTGCCACCGCTGCTCGTGCTCGGCCTGGTCGCGGGCCTGATCTTGAAGCAGCCGAATCTGAGCTCCGCCGCACTGCTGCTCGGCACCGGGTTCATCATGCTGTTCCTCTCCGGCGCACCACTCAAACTTCTCGGGGCGCCGCTCGCGGCGGGCGCGGCGGTCGTGGCGGTGGCGCTCGCCACCCACCCCTACATGATGACGCGCGTGCACACCTATCTCGGGTTCGTGTTCGGCGGCCAACTCGATCACCGCGGCGCCGGCTGGCAGCTCGACCAGTCGCTCATCGCGATCGGCTCCGGCGGAGTGCTGGGGCGCGGCCTCGGGGGCGGCCTCCAGAAGCTGCTCTACCTGCCCGAGGCGCACACGGACTTCATCTTCTCCATCTTCGCCGAGGAGCTGGGCTTGATCGGCGTGACCCTGCTGTTCGTCGTGGTCGGGTTGTTCCTGTGGCGTGGGATGCGGGCGGCGGCGCGCGCCTCGGACCCGTTCGCCTGCCTGCTCGCCGGCGGCCTCACGGTGCAGATCGGCCTGTACGCGATCGCGAACCTCGCGGTCGCCACCGGGCTCGCACCCACCACCGGCCTGCCGCTGCCATTCGTGTCGTACGGCGGCTCGGCGCTGCTCGTGAACCTGGCCGCCGCGGGACTGCTCTATCGCGTCAGCGCCATGAACGGCGACGAGGATGCGCTCGCGAGGCAGCGATGGTCCCGGGGGGCCGCGTGAAGGTCATCATCGCGGGCGGGGGCACGGGCGGACACGTGTTCCCTGGCATCGCCGTGGCCGAGGAGCTGCGCGCGCACCATCCGAACGTGGAGGTGTTGTTCGTGGGCGGACGCCGCGGACTCGAAGCGCAGGCCGTGCCCGAGGCCGGCTTCCGGCTGCGCACGCTCGCGACCGCGGGCTTCGCCCGCCGCCGACCGTGGACGTGGCCCGTGGCGGGGCTCGTGAATGCGTTCGGTTTTCTCCAGGCGCTGTGGGTGGTGATGAGCGAGCGACCGCGAGCCGTGCTCGGCACCGGAGGCTACGTGAGCGGCCCGGTGTCGGTGGCCGCGAAGCTCCTCGGCGTGCCGCTGCTGATCCAGGAGCAGAACAGCATCCCGGGGCTCACGAACCGCTGGCTCTCGCGCATCGCGAACGAAGTGCACCTGTCATTCCTCGAGGCGAGGCGCTACTTCCCGCGGCGCGATCACCTGAAGGTCACGGGCAATCCCGTGCGCGCATTCATCCTCTCGGGCGAGCGCGAGCAGGGCCTGCGCGAGTTCCATCTCGACGCCCGGCGCCCGACGCTGTTCGTCTTCGGCGGCAGCCTTGGCGCCAAGCGCATCAACGCCGCGGCGCTGGACGCGCTGCGCCGTTTGAAGGGCCGCGTGGACGTGCAATGCATCCTCCAGACCGGGCGCGAGGACCACGACGCGGTGAAGCAGGCGGTGGAGCGCGAGGAACTGCCCGCCACCGTGCAACCGTTCGTGCGTCAGATGCACCTCGCCTATGCCGCCGCCGACCTGGTCGTGTGCCGCGCGGGCGCCATGACGCTGGCCGAGATCGCGGTATGCGGCCGTCCGAGCATCCTGATCCCGTATCCGTTCGCGGCGCATGACCACCAGCGCGTCAACGCGGCCAATCTCGCCGATCGCGGCGCCGCCGTGTTGATCGAGGACGCCGAGCTCGATGGCGAGCGCCTCGCCCGCGAGATCGCCCACCTGCTCGCCGACCGCCAGGCGCTGTCGCGCATGTCCGCGAACGCCCGTCTGTTCGCGCGCCCCGACGCCGCCGCGCGCATCGCGCGCTCCCTCGTCGCCTGGGGCGAAGGCACCGCCGGCCAAGAGCCCGAACCCGCCGTCGAGGAGGGCCAGCTGTGAACGATCGGGTGCGAATGCGCACGGCTGCGAGAGCGCTGAATCGGCTGGGAAGTCGCGGACCTGTGAGTCGAGCGCATCGGCTGGGAAGTCCCGGACCTGCGAGCATGGTGGCGGGGCGAGGGCGGGCATTCGCCGCAGGCGGGAACCGCCGAGGCGAGTGCCCCCTCGCCCCGCGTGACTCGCAGGTGACCGCAGCAGGAGCGAACCGACCAAGGATCGTCGCACGCCACAACCGAGATCCGCGAGTGAACTCAGAAGGGATCCACTGACTGATGTACGGCCGAACGCACAGAATCCACTTCATCGGCATCGGCGGCAGTGGCATGAGCGGGCTCGCCGAGGTGCTGCTCAACATGGGCTATCACGTGAGCGGCAGTGACCTGAAGGGCAGCGACGTCACCGATCGGCTCACGGGGCTTGGCGGGCGCGTGTTCACCGGTCACGCTGCGGCCAACGTGGACGGCGCACAGGTCGTGGTCTACTCCTCGGCCGTGAAGCCCGACAATCCCGAGCTCGCCGCCGCCCGCGAGGCCGGCATCCCCGTCATCGCGCGCGCGGACATGCTCGCCGAGCTCATGCGCATGAAGTACGGCGTCGCCGTCGGTGGCTCGCACGGCAAGACCACGACGACCAGCATGGTGGCCGCGGTGCTGCAGCGAGGCGGGCTGGATCCCACCATCGTCGTCGGCGGCCGGCTGCGCACGCTCGGCGCCAACGCCAAGTTGGGCCACGGCCGCTTCCTCGTGGCCGAGGCCGACGAGAGCGACGGCTCGTTCCTCAGGCTCTCGCCCGCGGTGACCGTGGTGACGAACATCGACCGCGAACACCTGGACCACTACAAGGACCTGGACGACATCCGCCAGGCGTTCACGTATTTCGCGAACCGTGTGCCGTTCTACGGCGTCGCGGTGCTGTGCGTGGACGACGACAACGTGCGCTCGGTGCTGCCGCGCATCACGAAGCGTCACATCCTCTACGGCACGCGCGAGGAGGCCGAGATCCGCGGCGTCGAGCTGAAGCTCCAGCCCCAGGGCTCGACCTTCCAAGTCGAGGCCGCCGGGCGCCGGCTCGGGAACATCGAGTTGCACGTGCCCGGCCGGCACAATGCGCTGAACGCCATGGCCGCCGTGGCCGTGGGGCTCGAGCTGGAGATCGCGTTCGCGCACATCGCCGAGGGGTTGGCCGCGTTCCACGGCGTGGGCCGGCGCTTCGAGCTTCGCGGCGAGGCGGCGGGCGTGCGCGTGTTCGACGACTACGGGCATCACCCCACGGAGATCGCGGCCACGCTCGCCGCGGCGCGGGGCCTGGGCGGGAGGGTGCTGGTCGTGTTCCAGCCGCACCGCTACTCGCGCACCGAGTCGCTTCGCGAGGAGTTCGGCCGCTGCTTCGGCGACGCGGACCAGGTCTGGGTGATGGACGTTTACGCCGCCGGCGAGACGCCGCTCCCGGGCGTGACCGGCGAGACCGTGGTGCGCTCCGCACGCGACCAGGGCGCTCGCCATGTCCACTACGCGGCCGGGGCGGCCGAGGCGGTCGAAGCGGCGATTCGCGAGGCGCGCGCCGGCGACGTGCTGCTCACGCTGGGCGCGGGCGACGTCTCCAGGCTCGGGGACCAGCTGCTGACCGAGCTGCGCCGCGGCATCCCCGCCGGAGGCCGCCGATGAGCCGTTACCAGGGCAAGGCGCTGGAGTCCCCGAGGCGCGCGCGCAAGCACGGCTCGCCGTTCCGGCGCCCGCTGCGCGTGCTCGTCGCGATGCTCATCCTCGGCGGTCTCGCCATGGTCCCATGGGCCGACGTGGGCGAGCGGCTACTCGTGCTCGACCGCATTCACGTCACCGGGGCTCGCTACCTCGATGCCGCCAAGGTGCGCTCGCGCTCCGGGCTTCGCGCAGGCCAGGCCCTGTTCGGGCTCGACCTGGCGCGCGCGCGCCAGATGGTGCTGCTCGAGCCGCGCATCCAGTCGGCGCGCGTGCGCCGCGTGGGGCTGCGATCGGTCGAGATCCATGTCGAGGAGCGCGTGCCGGCGCTGGTCGTGGAGCACGGCGAGCCGTGGGAGATCGATGCGAACGGCGTGCTCCTGGAACCGCTCCAGGCCGGCGTCGTGGCAGATGTCCCGATGTTGGCAGGCCCGGATTTCTCGGCTTATCGGCCCGGGAGCCAGATCCAGACCCCCGCGGTGCGAAGGGGACTCGCGTGGACGGCGATTTTGAGCGACAATGCTCTCCGGCTCACCGGCCAGGTCTCGGAGGTGGACGTCTCCGACTCCCGGCTCACGCGGCTCGTGCTCCTGAACGGCGTGCGCGTGCTCGGGCCGGTGTGGCCGAACGGCGCGCGGCAGCTGTCGGGCCTGCGAGCCACGCTCGCCGACCTCGCGGCCAAGGGCATGACGCCCCGCGAGGTGGACGTGCGGTTCAAGGATCAGATCGTGGTGCGCGGGGCCAGACCCGACGGCCCCACCGCCACGAGCACGACATCGCGCGAGAGTTGAGGCCAACGCGGGAGGGACCCCCATGGCTCAGGCAACACGGACGTTCGCCGGCCTGGACATCGGCACCACGAAGATCTCCTGCATCCTCGCCGATCAGGGACCTTCCGGCGAACTGCGCATCATCGGGGTCGGAAACGCTCCCAGCGAGGGCCTCCGCCGTGGCGCCGTGGTAGACCTCGAGAAGACCGTCGCGAGCATCACGCGGGCGGTCGAGGAAGCCGAGCGCATGGCCGGCACGTCGGCGAAGGGTGTGCACGCGGGCATCGCCGGCGACCACATCCGCAGCCTGAACAGCCGCGGCGTCGTGGCGGTCAGCCGCAAGGACAACGAGATCGCCGCCGCCGACGTCGAGCGCGTGATCGAAGCCGCGAAGGCGATCGCGATCCCGACCGACCGCGAGATCATCCACGTCATCCCGCAGGAATTCATCGTGGACGAGCAGGGCGGCATCAAGGACCCCGTCGGCATGAGCGGCGTGCGCCTCGAAGCGGAAGTGCACATCATCACCGGCGCGGTGACGAGCGCGCGCAACATCTGCCGCGCTATCCAGCGGGCCGGCTTGAAGGTCTACGACCTCACGCTCGAGCCGCTCGCTTCCGCCGCGGCGGTGCTCGACGAGGATGAGCGCGACCTCGGCGTCGTACTGCTCGACTTGGGCGGCGGCACCACTGATGTGGCCGTGTTCCACGAGGGCGCCGTGCGGCACACGAGCATCATCCCGTTCGGCGGCGCAAACGTGACCAGCGACATCGCGATCGGCCTGCGCACGCCGATCGACAAGGCCGAGGCCATCAAGATCCAGCATGGCGCCGCGCTTGCGGCGCTCGTGAACGGCGACGAGACCGTGAGCGTCTCCGGCGTTGGCGGCCGCGGAGACAAGGAGATCTCGCGCCACGTGCTGGCGTCCATGATCGAGCCTCGCATGGAGGAGATCTTCGCGCTCGCGAACCGCGAGGTGCGCAAGAATCACTTCGCGCCGCTCATTGGCGGCGGCGTGGTCCTCACGGGGGGCACGTCGCTGCTGCCTGGCGCGGCCGAACTGGCCGAGCAGGTGTTCGAGATGCCCGTGCGGCTCGGCCTGCCGCGCGGACTCGGCGGCTTGTCCGCCAACGTGTGCGACCCGCGCTACGCCACCGGCGTGGGGCTGGTGTTGCACGCGGCGAAGTCGGAAGAGGGTCCGGGGGATTTCGTCGAGGTGGGTGCGTCCCGGACTCGGGCGCGCTTCGACCTTCGCAACTGGTTCGCCGACCTGTTCTGAAGTTCATCACGCCGGGCGGAGGCGGGCAGGAGGCTCGCCGGCCCGAACCAGGGAGGGTTCCCATGTCCACGTTCGAGCTCGAGATCGACCGCAGCAACTCCGCGCGACTCAAGGTCATCGGTTGCGGGGGCGCCGGCGGCAATGCGGTGAACCGCATGATCGGTGCCGGCCTGCGTGGCGTCGAATTCATCGTCGCCAACACCGACATGCAGGCGCTGTCGCAGTCGCTCGCCCCCAGACGAGTGCAGATCGGCGTCAACACCACGCGGGGCTTGGGCTCGGGCGGCGACCCGTCCACCGGCCGGCGCTCGGCCGAGGAGGACGAGGCCGCGATCACCGACGCAGTGGCCGACGCCGACATGGTGTTCATCACGGCGGGCATGGGGGGCGGCACGGGCACCGGCGCGGCCCCGGTCGTCGCGAGGCTCGCACGCCAGGCGGGTGCGCTCACCGTGGCGGTGGTCACGAAGCCGTTCCAGTTCGAGGGCCGGCGCCGACTGCGCCAGGCCGACGAGGGCCTCGCCGAGCTGCGCGCCGAGGTGGACACGCTGCTCGTGATCCCGAACGAGCGCCTGCTGTCCGTGGTCGACAAGGGCACGTCACTCTACGAGGCGTTCTCGGTGGCCGACAATGTCCTGCTCCAGGCCACGAAGGGCATCTCGGAACTCGTCACGGTGCCGGGGCTCGTGAACCTCGACTTCGCCGACGTCAAGAGCATCATGGCAT
>JAHFBX010000141.1 GCA_023249815.1 Candidatus Eiseniibacteriota bacterium | reverse complement strand
TGGGGGACCTGATCACCACGGCGATGAGCCGCCACAGCCGGAATCGCAACGTCGGTGAACGGCTCGGGCGTGGCGAGACGCTGGAACAGATACTCGGCGCGATGGTCATGGTGGCGGAAGGTGTGTACACGGCACGCGCCGCGCGGGACCTCGGGCGGCAGCGTGGGATCGAGCTCCCGATCACGGAACAGGTGTGCGCATTGTTCGAAGGCCGCGATCCGCAGAGCGCGCTGCTGGCGCTCATGACGCGGGACCTGAAACGCGAAGCTTGAGCCCCGCGGGAGCTGCCAGCGGGAGGGGGGACACCGTGGCGATCCGCAAGACCGCGCAGGAGCCGGAGAGCAAGCTCTACCGCTCGATCAGCGAGGTGAGCGACCTGCTCGGCGTGAAGGCGCATGTGCTGCGCTACTGGGAGACGCAGTTCAGCATGCTGCGCCCCCGGAAGAATCGGGCCGGCAATCGCATGTACCGACCAGAGGAAGTCCGGCTGCTCATGCGCATCAAGGAACTGCTCTACCAGCGGCGCTACACCATCGCCGGGGCGCGCCGCACGCTGCTCGACGACCGCAAGCTCGAGGAGCCTCAGGTGGAGCTGGGCTTCGGGGAGGCCGACCGCAAGCTCGTGATGCTCGAAGTGAAGGAGGAACTGCGAACGCTCCTCCAACGCCTGAAGCGCGAACGCGAAGTGGTCGGCGCCGGCCCACGCTGAATCGAGGCCGGGTGCCGAACCTGCGCTGAGCGAGGGCTTCGCGTCCTCGCGCGTCGTTCCCGCGCGTTTGCGTGTCACTCGCCGCCCGGCTACAGTCGCCTGCCGTTCTCACACACCCCTTTGCATCGGTCGGGGCGTAGCGCAGCTTGGTAGCGCACCTGCATGGGGTGCAGGGGGTCGCTGGTTCAAATCCAGTCGCCCCGACCATTCCTTCCGCCAGGATCCCGAAGGGACTCCGGACGCTCGCTGGGAGCCGCCGCGATGACCCCGTTGAACGTCGCTGCGCTGGTTCCGGCCTACCAAGCCGCGGCGCACCTCGGCGAGGTCCTGCTTCGCCTGGCCGCGCTGCCGTCGCGGCCGCACGTGCTGGTCGTGGACGACGGCTCGCGCGACGCCACCGCCTCGGTGGCGCGCCAGTTCGGCGCCGAGGTGTACTCGTTCGCGGCGAACCGCGGCAAGGGTCACGCGCTGTTGGCCGGATTCGAGCGGCTGCGCGAGTTCGATGCCGTGGTCACGCTCGACGCCGACGGGCAGCATCCGCCGGAGTGCCTGCCCGCGTTCGTTGCCACTGCCGAGGCTGGGGCCGACCTGGTGCTCGGCAAGCGTGAGATCACGCCGGACATGCCGCCCGCGCGGCGGTTCGCGAACCGTTTCTCGTCCGCGTGGTGCTCCGCCATCGCCGGCCAGCCCATCTCGGACAGCCAGTGCGGCTACCGCCTGTACCGACGCGAGGTGCTGCTCCGAACACCCGTCCGCGCGAGCCGCTACGAGGTCGAGACGGAGATGGCCGTGCGCGCGTCGCGGCTCGGGTTCCGCGTCGCCCACGTCGATATCCCGACCGTGTATGGAGACGAGGTCAGCCACCTGAGCCCGACGCGCGACGTGCCGCGCATCGTCGGCATGATGATCCGGCTCACATTCGAGCCCCGACCCCAGCCGAAGGATCCCTGATGCGCATCCTCCTCACCAACGACGACGGCATCTCCTCGCTCGCGCTTACCCAGCTCCGCCGGGTGCTGTCGCCGTTCGGCCGCGTCATCACGATCGCACCGGACCGGAACCAGAGCGCCACGTCGCACTCGCTCACCTTGCATCGGCCGCTCCGCATCCACACGGTGGGCGAGGACGCCTACAGCGTGGACGGCACGCCCACCGACTGCGTGCTCGTGGCATTCCACGGCCAGCTCGGCGAGCCGCCCGACCTGGTCGTCTCGGGCATCAATCATGGGCCTAACATGGGGGAGGACGTGTTCTACTCCGGCACGGTGGCGGCGGCGATCGCGGCCGTGCTGCAGGGCGTGCCGGGCATCGCCGCGTCGCTCGTGACGCGTCAGCCCACCGACTTCACCGACTCCGCGGACATCGTCGGCCGGCTCGTGCGGCAGGTCCTCGAGCGCGGACTCACGCGTCGCATGCTGCTCAACATCAACATCCCGTTCCTGCCTCCGAACAAGGTGAAGGGCGTGAAGGTCACCCGGCTCGGCACGCGGGTCTATGAGGACACGCTCGTGCGCAAGGTGGATCCGCGCGGGCAGGACTACTTCTGGATCGGCGGTGAGGACCCCGTGTGGCGACCGGACGAAGGCACGGACTTCCATTCCGTGCACGCGGGCCATGTCTCGGTGACGCCGTTGCAACTGGAACTCACCGACCACAGCGCGCGCGCGGACCTCCAGGAGTGGGGCCTCACGCCGTGAGACGGGCGGCGGTCCGACGCCGCGGCGGGCGCGGGTCCGCATCGCCACCACGCGACGGCGCGCGCGGTCGCGGCAATCTTGGCGGCACGACTTCGCTATGCTAGGGTGCCGCGTTTCGCAGCCCTGTCGCGGGCTGCCATGCGATTTCTTGTCGGGGCGTGGCTCAGCCTGGTAGAGCACCTGGTTCGGGACCAGGGGGTCGGAGGTTCAAATCCTCTCGCCCCGACCATCCTTGCGGCGGCCGGAGGGCGCGAATCGCCCCCCGGCCGTTCTCGTTCCACGCGGAGCTTGCCTGGCGGCGGCCGCACAGCGATGCTCGCCCCATGCGGGCGGTGCGCATCGTGGTTCGCGGCTGGGTCCAGGGCGTCGGATTCAGGGCCCATGTCGTGCGGATCGCTCGCGAGCTGGAGCTCACCGGCTGGGTGCGCAACCAGTCCGATGGGGGCGTGGAGGCCGAGGCGGTGGGCGACGAGGCGTCGCTTCGGCGCTTCGCGGACGCGGTGCGGAGCGGGCCGGTCGCAGGCCGCGTCTTGGAGTCGACGGAACAGTGGATCGAAGTTTCGAAGGCCGGTGACGGCTTTCATGTCGTGAGGTGACGCTTCATGGATGCTCCCGATCTGGTCCGCTTCAGCGATAGGCTCGCCGAGGCCCAGCAGGCGGCGCTCGCCAAGGGCCAGCTCGGCCGGCGCGAATACGACGCGCTGCTCGTGGACCCGGACTTCCACGATGAGGCGTTCGAGGGGTTCCGCGCGCGGCTGCTCGCGGCAGGCGTCAGGCTGCCGGAGGACGACCCCGACGCTCCGGACGCCCGACTCGACTCCAGCCACCTCGCCGGCGAACCCGAGCGCGATCTCCTGGACCTCTACCTGAACGAGATCGGCCGCGTGAAGCTCCTGACGCACCCCGAGCTGCTCGAGACCGCGGCGCGCGCGCGGCAGGGAGACGAGAATGCGCGCCGGCACGTGATCCTCGCGAACCTTCGCCTGGTCGTGCACGTAGCGCGCGCCTACCGGAACCGCGGGCTTCCGTTTCTGGACTTGATCGAGGAGGGAAACCTGGGATTGATCCACGCCGTGGACCGCTTCGAGCCGGAGCGCGGGCTGCGCTTCAGCACCTACGCCTCGCTGTGGATCCGCCAGGCGATCCTGCGCGGCCTCGCGGAACAGTCGCGCGCCGTGCGCATCCCAGTGCAGATGTTCCAGCAGCTCAACCGCTACGTGCGCGCGGAGCGGACACTGCGCGCGCGCTTCGGTCGCGAACCGCTCGTGTCCGAGATCGCCAGCGAACTCGACATCTCGACGCCGCGTGCGGAGCGCCTCCGTGCGCTCCTGCTCGGCATGAAGTCGCTCGACGAGCACGCAGGGGTGGAGGCGTTCCAGGAGCTCTCCGCCGAGGACCTGGGCGGGCCGCCGATGTCGGTGGAGCGGCTGGTCGAGCTGCAGATCGAGCACGAGAAGATCGACCGGCTGCTGCGATCGCTGGCCCAGCGGGAGGAACAGGTGTTGCGCATCCGCTATGGTTTCCACGACGGGATCGCTCGCTCGCTGCAGGAGACCGGCGAACACTTCGGAATCTCGCGCGAGCGCGTGCGCCAGATCGAATCGCGAGCGCTCGCAAAGCTCCGGCGCGCCATCGACCTCGCGGACCTCGATCGCGAGAACGGCGAGGTCGTCCATTGAGCGCATCGGAGGCACGTTGATCCGCCTGGAGGATCACATCCGCGAGGTGCCGGACTTCCCGAAGAAGGGCATCCGCTTCAAGGACATCATGCCGCTGCTGCAGTCGCCCGAGGCGTTCCATGCCGCGATCGAGGCGCTGGCGTTGTGCGTCGAGCGCCCGGATGCGGTCGTGGGCATCGAGTCCCGGGGATTCCTGTTCGGCGCCCCGCTCGCATTGCACTGGAACGTGCCGTTCGTGCCGGCCCGCAAGTTCGGCAAGCTGCCCGGCGCGACCGTGCGTCAGGTCTATTCGCTCGAATACGGGGAAGACACGCTCGAGCTGCACGCGGACGCGCTGCGCCGCGGCCAGCGCACCGTGGTGGTCGACGACCTGCTCGCCACCGGCGGGACGGCTCGTGCGACCGTTCAGCTCGTGCGCCAGCTCGACGCGGACGTGATGGCCGCGCTGTTCGTCATCGAGCTCGAGGGACTCGGCGGGCGGGAACTCCTGGCTCCGCTCCCCGTGCACGCGCTGCTGCGCATGCCCGTGGACGAGTAGCGCCCGTCCGGGGCGCCACTCGTCACGGGTCCGGTGCCCGCCTGGAGCCAGGGGCCCACGCGGGCACGACTGCCGTGATCCAGGCGACTCGCCCGGGGCGAGCGACGCGGTGCGCCGTCGCCCGCCCGGTCGGGTCGCATCAGGCGGTGAGCACCACCAGGTGGCGCACCTTGCGGAACTCATGCGTGTCGAGGATGCGCAGCTGGTAGCCGCCCGCCACCGGCTCAAGCCGGTAGCTGCTGATCGGCTGTGCGGACAGGACGCGCACCTTCGAGGCTGAGATCGGGATGACGGTTTCCTGGTCCGTGTCGATCGGTTTGAACGTGGTCTCGTCCACCTGGCCCGAAGCGTCCAGCGTCTTGCCGAGCCCGAGCACGCCGCCCTTCGCCACCGCCGCGCCGTTCTTGAGCAGGTCCTTTCGCGAGCCAACGATGTAGAACACCGTGCCCAGCTCGCGCCGGCGTTCCTCGAGCGTCGAGTCCTGCGTGACAACGGTCGCCGTGAGCGTGCCGACCTCGGTGTGCAGCGAGTCCACCTGCACGCTCAACTGCGCGACCATGGCCTCCTTGCTGGCGAGTCCGGTCTTCAACTGCGCCACCATGCGCTCGAGGCCGCTGACACGCTTGCCGCTCTTCTCGAGTCGCGCCTCGAGCTCCACGATGCGTTCACGCGTACGCTCGATGCCCGACCGCAGGGTCGCGACGCGAGCGAGCGCGTCGTCCGCGCGATTGGGCGACAATCGACTCTCGGCGGAGACGCCCGAGGAACTCAGGTCGTTCTCGCCTTCACCGAACGTGATGGCATTCAGGCTGTCCTGGATCGCTGCGATGTCGTCGATGGCCGACTCGTACCGGCGGTGCGTGGCATCCTCACGAGCACGTGCTTCCTGAAGCGCGAGTTGCCCCTGACGTTGCTGCACGAACAAGGCCGTGCTCAGGCCCGCCAACGCGAGAACGGCGATCACGAACAGGATGGAGTTCCGTCGCATGAGCAAGTCTCCGTGATAGGGTCTCGGGGAGAGAGTGGGCTCGGTGGGGAGGCGGGTCGGGTCGTCCGCAGCACGAACGCGAAGCGATGCCGGAGAGCACGTTCACCATACCCGGGAGGCGAGTGAAGGTGTCCCGGCTTTCTAAAGACATCACGCTGGGTCCGGTTTCGCTCCGAGTTGCTGAGCGCGCTCGCACCGCCACTTGGCTCGAGCGCGTCCTCGGTTTGACCTCGCTCGGACAGGACCGCTGGGGTGGTCCCACCGGGATGCCGCTCGTCGCTGCGCGCGAGGTGCCGGGCGCGCGCCGCGTGCCGCCCGCGGGCAGGCTTGGGCTCTATCACTACGCGCTGCGACTTCCGTCGCGCGCGGATCTCGGCCAGCTGTTGCTTCATCTCGAATCACTCGGCGAACGCTGGGCGGCGTCCGACCACCTGTTCAGTGAAGCGCTCTACCTGACGGATCCCGATGGCATCACGGTCGAGGTCTACGCTGACCGACCGCGCGACCAATGGGTGTGGCGCGGAAGCGATCTCGTCGGCGCGATCGACCCACTCGACACGGCGGCTGTCGTGGCGGCGGCCGCCGGTGGAACGTGGCGTGGATTTCCCGCGGGAGGCATCATGGGACACCTCCACTTCTATGTCGGTGATCTCCACGAGGCGTCGCGTTTCTACGTCGACGCGCTCGGCTTCGACGTGAGCACGCGGTTGTTCCCGGGAGCGCTGTTCATCGCGGCGGGCGGCTATCACCACCACCTCGGCCTCAACGTGTGGGCGGCGCATCAGCCGGTCGCGGGCCCGTTGGACGCGGGCCTCGACGAGTGGACACTCGTGCTGCCCTTGTCGCGCGACGCCGATGAGCTGGTCGTCCGCGCGAACCGCGCGGAAGTGCCCGTGGAGCGAGAAGACGGCGCGTGGATCGCGGTGGACCGCTGGAACCTGCGCGTGCGCATCGTGACGGAGAACCGCTAGACTCCTTGGCCCATGCCGCGCGCCCGCGTCCCCAAGGCTCCCGCACCCAGGTCACATCCCACGAGTGGGGTGCCGCTGTGGGCCGCGTTCTGCTTCCTGGCGTCGGGTGCGGCAGGGCTCCTCTACGAGGGGGTGTGGAGCAAGCAGATCTCTTACCTGCTCGGAAGTTCGCTCCACTCGGTGGCCGTGGTCGTCGCAGCATTCCTGGGCGGGCTGGCGCTGGGTGCGCATCTCCTCGGAGGCCGGCTCGCGCGAAGTGGGGACCCCGCTCGTCGTTATGCGCTGCTCGAGTTCGGCGTCGCCGGGCTGGGTCTCGCCATCCTGCCGGCGCTCCGGCTCCTGGACGGACCCGTGGGCCAGCTCTATCGCGCGCTGGGTGGCGAGGGCGCACCGTTCGCGGTCGCTCGTGTCGTGCTGCTGTTCCTGCTGCTGGTGCCGCCGGCGGCGCTCATGGGCGCAACGCTCCCGGTGCTGGTCGCCCGCTGCGAGCGGGGCTCACTCGGCGCGGGCCTGGCGAGGCTCTACGCCCTGAACACGTTCGGCGCAGTGACGGGCTCGCTGCTCGGCGGTTTCCTCGTGATGCCGCGCTTTGGCCTCGTCGCCACTAC
>JAHFBX010000140.1 GCA_023249815.1 Candidatus Eiseniibacteriota bacterium | reverse complement strand
CGCGCACGCACCCGCGCTCCCGGCGATCGCCGACCACTCGACGTCGCTCGAATACCAGCGCCGTCTGGGCTTCGACCTGATCTCGAATGGCGTCAACTTCGATCCCGGTTTCGGCGGCGGCGGCGCGGGCCAGTTGGCGCTCTCCGACCTGCTCGGCAACGAGCAGATCGTGCTGTCGATCGCGAACGACTCCGACCAGTTCGGCGACTTCTGGGACGGTTGGGAGGGCGGGCTCACTTACATCAACCGCGCGCGCCGGTTGAACTACGGCATCGGCACGTTCCGGCTGACGCGTCTCTACGACCCGGACTTCGACGTCGTCCGACGTGAGAAGCGCCTGGGACTACTGGGACTCGTGAGCTACCCGTTCAGCGCGTTCACGAGGCTCGAGGGCTCGGTGCAGGTGCGGCATGCCACGAACCACTTGCTGCGAAACGGCGACGCCAGGACCGTGGACCTGGTCTCCAACTTCGTGAGCTTCGTGCACGACGACTCGCGCTGGTGGTGGGACGGGCCCGTCGGCGGCACGCGCTTGAACCTCACGGCGGGCTTCACGCGCGACATGACCTCGGGCCGTGCCGACTATGGCACGCTGCTCGCCGAGGTGCGCCACCACCGCCGGCCCATCCGCCAGCTCGTGCTCGCGTCGCGCATCCAGGCGGTGGGCAGCTTCGGCAACGACGCCGGGCGCGGCTACCTGGGCGGCCCGAGCCGGCTGCGCATCAACGAGCGCCGCGTCATCTCGGGCCGGCGGCTCGTGAACGCGCAGGTCGAGGCTCGCTTCCCGCTATTGCGCCGGTTCGTGCTCGCCGTGCCCGCGCCGTGGCAGCTGCCCACGCTGCACGGCGCCGTGTTCATGGACGCGGCCTGGGCGTGGGGCGAGGCCTCACGGGACCGCGTCGCCGACGGCGGACTGGCGCTCTACCTGGGCGGCGGCTTCTACCCGCAGCTCAGGTGGAACTGGGTGTGGCGGAGCGACGACTTCAAGACGCTCACAACCCGCGAGCCTGCAATGTATTTTGCCATCGACTTCACGTATTAGGTTCGACCCGCGAGCGCTCCCGGAAGTCCGATCGTCGTGGCGGAGCGAGCCTGACCCGTCACTGGTAGCCGCGGTCCAGCCGCACCTCGTGCGGATTCCCAAGTCCGCCGACCGAGCCGAGCAGCGCACCCGTGGGGGAGAAGCGGTAGACGGCCCCCGCGGTTCGGCCCACGACCCAGCCCTCGCCGCGATCCAGGTCCACGGCGACGTCGCGCGGCTCGCCGAGCCCGGCGACGCGGAAGCGCACCGCGCGAGTGTCCATGTCGATCCCCACGAGTTCGTTCGCGAGCGCGTCCGCCACCCACGCGGTGCGCCGCCGCCAGTCGAGCGCGACGCCGATCGGCCCATTCAGATGCAGCGAGTCCAGCACGACCAGGTCCTGGCGGATCCGCCACACCCAGCCGGTCGTGAACGAGGTCACCCAACCGTTCGCCGTGAGCGAATCCGTGGCGACGCGCGAAGGTGATGAGATCGCGCGCGCGCCGTTCGGCGTGCCGTCGCGCAGGTAGCGGCGCACGCGATTCCCTGCCAGCTCGGTGACCCAGACGTCGCCGTCGTCGGCATCGGTGGCAACGCCCGCGGGTTGCAGCAGCAGCGGCAGGCTTCCTCCGGCGGGCGCTCCCGAAGGCGACAGGTGGACGACCTGTCCCGACAGGTCGCACACCCACGCGCTGCCATCGATCGGATCGAGCGCGGTCGTGAACGGCTGCTGCGTGAAACCGCTCACGTTCACGGCCGTGAAGTTCACCGGGTCCACGATGCGGATCGTGCCGGAGAGGTTGTCCGGGATCCACAGCGGGCCATGGTCCGGCGTCACCCCGAGGCTGTAGACGGCGCCATAGCCGTCACGCACCGTGATCACGTCGCGGGCGTCAGGAGACAGCTGGAGCAGCCGGCCGCCCGCGACGTCGGCGGTCCAGGCGCGCACGCGTCCCGGCGTCGCGATGTCCTCGGCGTAGCGGGCGGACAGCGCGCCCTGGGTGACGAAGTAGAGGCGGTAGCGATAGTCGAGGCCGTCGATCAGGCCGCCGTCGAAGTAGCTGCTGGACGAGGGCGACTGCAATCCGGCGAGCGGCACGTAATCCGCGTCGAATGGCGCCTTGCGATAGAGGCGGAAGCCATCGATGGCGAGATCCGGACGCGGCGTCCACACGATGCGCGCCGACACGAAGCCGGCGATGGCGTTGAATCCCTGAGGCGCGCCGCCCGAGACCGGGTTCGCGGCGTCGAGCGGGTTGGAACGCTCGCGCCCGCTGCACGAGACAAGCAGCAGCCCCAGCGCAAGCGTGCCTAGAAGCGCAACGCGAGGGCGCATCGGCTGGGCTGGAAGTCGAGCGAGACCCGCTCGTGGTGGTCGCCGCGCACGAAACGCAGCCACACGGCGGTGGCGAGCAGCGCCTCGCCGGTGAGCAGCGACCCCGAGGCGAGCCGGTCCATGCGCTGGGTGGCGCGGAAACGCTCGTCGATCCGGGCGACGTCGGTCTCGCTGAGATAGGTGTCGTATCGGCGGTCGGCCTCGTCGGCGAGCGGGAACGACACGCCGACCAGCGCGGCGCCGGTCAACGCGCTGATCCACGTCCACTTGTTGGAGTGCTTCCCGGCAGAGGCACGCGGCACCACCTCGAACGCCGGCGCGGGTCGGGATGCCGAGTCGGCGACCACGCCCGCGCTCGCCTGGTAGAGCACGGTCAAGGGAAATGCCGAGGCCGCCTGCGCGTGGGCACGGGCGGCCAGGATGGGCGTTCCGCTCGCCAGCGCCGCCAGGAGCACGGCGGCGAGGCGGGTACGCACGGGGCGGCGCTCGATCAGGCCGGCAGCTTCTGCACGAACTTCGCGAGTCGCGACTTCTGGCGGCTCGCGGCCTCGCGCTTGATCACGCCCTTGGAGGCGGTGCGGTCGAGGATCGCGCTGGTGGCCTTGAGCGCGGTCGCGCCAGCGCTTCTCGTGGTGGCCGAGCGCACGGATTTGACGGCCGAGCGCATGCGGGTGGTGGCGGCGACGTTCCGCTGGCGGCGCAGCTCGTTCGTGCCGACGCGCTTCTCAGCGGACTTGTGATGCGGCATGGAGATCCTCCGACGATGGTGGACAGCCTCGAAAAGAGCCGGAGGAATATACGTTTTGGCCATTCGGGACGTCAAACCACGAGCCCGGATTCGCGCGTTGTTCCCGCCGCGACACGGGGGTAGTCTGGTTCCCTCGGCTATCCCCGAGACCAGCGGTGGAGGGTCCGTGAGCGCGTGGAGCGAGAAGATCGCCGATCTGCCCGCGTCGCCCGGGGTGTACCTGTTCAAGGACGCCCGCGGGGAGGTGCTGTACGTGGGCAAAGCCCTGAACCTGGCCTCCCGCGTGCGCAGCTACCAGTCCCACGACCCGCAGCGCCCCCATCTGGACGAGATGCGCGAACGGGCGGCCGACCTGGACACCATCCTGACCGGTTCCGAGGTGGAGGCCCTGCTCCTCGAATCCACGCTCATCCGCCAGCACAAGCCGCACTACAACGTGCTCCTGAAGGACGACAAGAGCTTCCCGTTCGTGAAGTTGAGCGTTCAGGAGCCGTGGCCGCGCCTGTCCGTGACCCGCCAGGTCCGGGACGACGGCGCGCGCTACGTGGGGCCGTTCACCGACGTGAAGGCGCTGCGCCGGACGCTACGCGACCTGCGGCGCATCTTCCCACTCCGCACCTGCCGGAACTTCGAGGACTACAGGCGCCAGGACCGCCCCTGCCTCTACTACCACATCCGCCGCTGCGCCGGCCCGTGCTACTCACGTGCCCGGGTGGATCCAGCGCAGTACCGGTCGCTGGTCGACGGCCTGCTGCTGTTGCTCACGGGTCGCAACGCGGAACTGCTTGCGCGCCTCACGTCCGAGATGGCGGAGGCCGCGTCCAGCCGCCGCTACGAAGTCGCCGCCCAGCGCCGCGACCAGATCCGGCTGCTCGAGCGCGCGCGCGTGCCGCAGGCCGTGGTGAGCGGCGACCCGCGCGACACCGACGTGCTGGGCTTCGCCCACCATGGCGCGCACGCCGCCATCGCCACGCTGTTCGTGCGCGAGGGCCGCGTCATCGGCAAGGAGACGCGCATCGTCGAGCGCGCCGCCGGGTTGGACGACGCGGGGCTGCTCGAGACCTGGGTGACGCAGTACGCGCTGGCGCGCGCCGATCTGCCGCGGCGCGTGCTGGTCGCAGTACTGCCGGAGTCGCACGGCGTGCTGGCCGCGGCGCTCGCGAGCCGTGCCGGACGGCCGGTGGAACTGGCTGCGCCGGCGCGTGGGCGTGCACGGCGCTTGGTGGAGCTGGCGGAACGGAACGCCGCCGCGGCGCTCGAGCAGCACGCGGCGCGCGCCGCGGGCAGGCGTGCGCGGCACTCCGACGCCGTGCTCGGACTCCAGCGCGAGCTCGGGCTGCCCGCGCCGCCGCACCGCATGATCTGCTTCGACATCTCGAACTTCGGCTCCGACCAAGCGGTCGCCGCCGTGGTGGCCTCCGAGGACGGCCGCCCGCGGAAGGCACTCTACCGTCGCATGCGCATGCGCATGCCCGGGCCCGACGATTTCGCCATGATCGGTGAAGCGGTCGAGCGCTACTGGACGCACGTCGAGTCGGGCGAGCTTCCGCGCCCCGACCTGGTCGTCATCGACGGCGGGGCTGGGCAGGTCGGCGCGGCCCGCGCATCGCTCGAGAAGATCGCGACGCGGCCGGTGTCGTTGATCGGCCTGGCGAAGCGCGAGGAGCTGGTCGTCCGCGAGGGCCTCTCCGACTTGAAGCTCGCGCGCCGCTCGGAGGCGCTCCGGTCGCTGCAGCGGCTGCGGGACGAAGCGCACCGCTTCGGCCTCGACTATCACCGAAAGCTCCGGAGCCGCGCACGCATCGGCAGTGCACTGGACCGCATCCCCGGCGTGGGCCCGGCACGCCGCGCGGCGCTGCTCAAGGCGTTCGGGTCCGTGGACGCATTGCGCGAAGCCACTCCCGAGCTGATGGCGGAACGCGCGCACGTGCCGCTGGTCCTGGCGCGCCGCGTCGCCCTGGGGTTGGCGCACCGTGAGGGAGCGGCGTGAGCACGGCCACCGATACGCGCCGCCTCTTGGCACCCATCGACGGCTGGCTCGACGAACTGCGCCGCGGCCGGCGGCTCTCGCCGCGCACCGTGGACGCCTATGGCCGCGACCTCGCCGACTACGCGGCGTTCGCGACGCGCCATCGACTCTCGGACTGGGAGGAGGCCACGCTCACGTTCGTGGACGGCTACTTCGCCTCGCTCGAGCGGCGCGGGCTGTCGTCCTCGACCGTGGCCCGCCGGCGCAGCACGCTCCGGGGCTTCCACGGCTTCCTCGCGCGCGTCGGCCACAAGTCCGACGACCCCGTGGCATTGCTGCCGGCGCCGCGCCGCGAGCGCCGGCTGCCGCATGCGCTGGCGCTCGGCGACATCGAGGCGATGATCCACCACCCGCAGGGCGAGTCCGCACTCGCGCTTCGTGACCGCGCCATGCTCGAGCTGGCCTACGCCAGCGGGCTCAGAGTCTCGGAGTTGATCGGGCTTCAGCGCGGCAACGTCGACCTCGCCGGGCGCGCGCTCACCGTGACAGGGAAGGGCGACAAGCAGCGCGTCACGCCGTTCGGGCGCACCGCGGCTGCGGCGCTCAAGGCGTGGCTCGAGCGCGGGCGACCGCAGTTGGCACCGCACGCGCGCCACGACGCGGTGTTCGTGAACGCTCGCGGCGGCATGCTCACGCGCATGGGGTGGTGGAAGATCCTGCGCGGCCACGCCCGCGGCGCCGGCATCTCGGCGCGCGTCCATCCGCACGTGCTGCGCCACAGCTTCGCCACGCATCTGCTCGAGGGCGGCGCCGACCTGCGCATCGTGCAAGAGCTCTTGGGCCACGCCAGCGTCACCACCACCGCCATCTACACGCATCTCGACCGCGGCTACCTGCGTGAGGTGCACCGCCAGTTCCATCCCCGGGCGTGACGCCCGGGATCCGCAGGTTCACTCCCGGGCCTGGCCCGGGCTCACACGACCGGGGTCGTGGAGGACACATGAAGCGCAGGATGCACCGGATCTCGTTGGCGACACTCGTCCTGTTGGCATTCGGCGCGGCACCCGCATGGAGCGCCGGCAGCATCGTGCTACCCCGCGCCGGCCAGGTGGGCATCGGCATCCAGGCCCAGGGCGGCACGCTGCTGTCCGCCGGCGGCCTCGGTGAGGAATTCGGCACCGGGTCCGGCATGGCGGTGCGGCTTCGCTACCGCATGCGGTTCGAGCGCGCGATCGGGCTGTCGTTCGACGTCCAGCGACTCAAGAGCCGCGACCCGTCCGGCCGCGAGGGCGCGTTCGACTCGCTCACCGACGCTCCAGCCGTGCTGCGCGATCGCCTCAAGATGGTCACCGCGGGCATCGAGTTCTACCAGCTGTTCGACACACGCGCGCGCACCGTCAAGATGCTCTCGGCGGGAGCCGGGTTGGCGCAGATCTCGGCGCACCTCAACAACGGCGAGACGCAGTTCCCGCTCGCTGGGGACGGGCTCTACCTGAGCCTCGGCGCGGGGCTCGAGCGGTTCGTCTACCGGAGCCTCGCCTGGGACCTGAGTACCCGCTACATGAGCGTCTTCCACGATGGCCAGGTGAACCACGACCTTCAGGTCCAGGCCGGGTTCATCTTCTACGCGGCGTACTGAGGCGACTGGCGCATGGCCCAGACCCTGAAGATCGCGTTCCACGGCGCGGCGCGGACCGTCACCGGCTCGCGCCACCTGATGACGTGGGGCGAATCGCGGTGGCTCTACGACTGCGGGCTCTACCAGGGCCATCGCGACGAGGCGGACGCCATCAATCGCACGTTCAGGTTCGACCCGGCCTCGCTGGACGCGGTGGTGGTCTCGCACGCGCACCTGGATCACACGGGCAACCTGCCGACGCTGGTGTCGAAGGGCTTCGCAGGGCCGATCCACGTCACGGCGCCCACGGCGTCGCTATCGCGGGTCATGCTGCCGGACAGCGCCTACCTCATGCAGCGCGACGTCGAGCACGTCAACAAGCACCGCCGCAACCGTCCGGCACGCGCGCCGCTCTACAGCGTGGCCGACGTCGCGGCGACGCTCGAGCGATTCCAGACGCACGCTTATGCCGCGCCGTTCGCGCCGACTCCCGGCGTCACCACCACGTACCACGACGCCGGCCACATCCTGGGCTCGGCCATGAACACGTTCGAGTTCTCGGAGAACGGC
>JAHFBX010000008.1 GCA_023249815.1 Candidatus Eiseniibacteriota bacterium | reverse complement strand
TGCCGGTGCCGCGGCCCTCCATCTTGTCGTCGGCGAGCACGCGCACGTGCGCCTCGAGTCGCGCGGGATCCACGCTGCGCCCGGCGGCGAGGACCGGGGCGGGCAGTCCCGAGGCGGGCGCGGCCGCCTGCAGGGCGACCGCCACCAGGGCGAGCAGCGAAGCGACCGCAAGGGAGAGGACGAGCAATCGGCGCTGGCGAGTAGCCATCGGGGTACCTCTGGTGAAGGGGAGGGGCGAGCGGCGCGCTGAGGCTAGAAGTGGAGCGCTGCGCGAGTCAACGGTGCGTCGTTTGGGCGCCCCGCTGGACGGCGCTACCATGCGTCGGAGTGCCGCATCCCGCCGCGTTCGCCCTCCCAACGTCGAGACCATGGCCCGAGAACTCACCCGCCGAATCCTGTGGGCAGACGACGAGATCGATCTGCTCAAGCCGCACATCCGTTTCCTCGAGCAGAAGGGCTACAGCGTGACGCCGGTGCCGAGCGGTGGCGACGCGCTGGCCGCGCTCGAACGGGAGCGCTACGACGTGCTGCTCATCGACGAGATGATGCCGGGCATGGGCGGCCTCGAGACACTGGACGCCCTGAAGCAGAAGGACGTCACGCTGCCGGTGATCCTCGTCACGAAGAGCGAAGAAGAGACGCTCATGGAGGAGGCCATCGGCAAGCGCATCACGGACTACCTCATCAAGCCGGTGAATCCCTCGCAGGTGTTCCTCGCGTGCAAGCGCGTGTTCGATGCGCAGAAGCTGCAGGACTCACAGCGCGCGCGCGACTACGTGGGCGAGATGCGGCGCTGGCAGGGACTCGATCTCCGCCGACTGGACTGGGATGGCTGGGCGGAACTGGCGGTGGAGGTGGCGCGCTGGGACGTGGCGTTGGACGGCGCGCCCGAAGCGGGGCTGCAGCAAGCGCACGCGGATTTCCAGAAGGGGCTGAACAGCGACTTCTCCCGTTTCGTCGAGGAACGCTACGCCGGATGGGTCCAGGCCGCGGCTCGCGGCGAGCGCGCGAACCGGCCGCCGCTCAGCACGGACGTCGTGCAGCAGGCGGTCGTGCCGCATCTCAAGGAAGGCCGCCGCGTCATCTTCATCGTCATCGACTGCATGCGCTTGGACCAGTGGTTCACGCTGGAGCCGCTGCTCGAGGAATGGTTCGACGTGCAGCGCGACTACTACTGCTCGATCCTGCCCACGGCGACGCCCTACTAGCGCAACGCCATCTTCTCGGGATTGCTGCCGGCGCAGATGTGGAAGAAGCACCCCGATCTTTGGCAGGAGACCACGGACGACGAGCGCACGCGCAATCGCTTCGAGCGGCAGTTCCTCGATCTGCAGCTCGCCCGGCTCGGCGCCACGCCGGCCAAGGGGCTCAAGTACCTGAAGATCTACGACGTGGACGAGGCGCACGCCACGCGGCGGCAGATCAACTCGTTCGCCGGGCTGTCGCTGGTCGCGATGGTCTTCAACTTCATCGATATCCTCGCGCACGGCCGGAGCGAGAGCGAGATCCTCCAGGAACTGGCCCCGGACGAGGCGGCGTTCCGTTCAGTGATGAAGGCGTGGTTCACGCACTCGCCGCTGTACGAGATCTTGCAGGCGCTCGCCACGCAGGACTGTGTCACGGTGGTGACCACCGACCATGGCGCGGTGCTGGGCCGCCGGGCGGCACTTGTGCACGGCAATCGCGACACGTCGAGCAACCTGCGCTACAAGTACGGCGTCAACCTCAATACCGACACCAAGCAGGCGATCATCGTGCGCAAGCCGATGGACTACCTGCTCCCCGACGACGGCGTGAACAAGAACTACGTCATCGCGCGCGAGGACTATTATTTCGTCTACCCGACGCGCTTCCATGAGTACGAACGGCAGTTCCGCGGCTCGTTCCAGCATGGCGGCGTGTCGCTCGAGGAGATGGTGCTGCCGATCGCGACGCTGCGCCCGAAAGGACCGAGGTCATGACTGACCTCGCCGACAAGCGCACTTCCTCCGTGGACGCCACGGAGAAGCTCGGCGCCGCGTTCGCGGCGGCACTCCGCCCCGGGGACGTGGTGGCGTTGTCGGGTCCGCTCGGGGTGGGGAAGACGCGCCTGGTCTCGGGACTCGTGCGAGCGCTCTCGCCCGGGGCACGCGTGCGGAGCCCGTCGTTCACGCTCGTCAACGAGTTCCCGGGCCGTGTGCCGGTGTTCCACCTCGATCTCTACCGCCTGCACTCGACGCGTGACGTCGAGAGCCTGGGGCTCGAGGACTTCGCCTCGCGTGGTGTGCTGATCGTGGAGTGGGGCGAGCGGCTGCCGGGCGCTTGGCTCGATGACGCGCTGCACATCGCGATCACGCCGGGCGCGGGTGACGAGCGGTTGCTCACGGCCGCCGGCACGGGGCCGCGCGGCCACGAGCTGCTGGCCGCTTGGTGCGCACTCTCGGAGTGTTGGTGACCGACGCATCTCGACCTGGGCTGGCACTCGAGACCGCCACCGACCGCGTCAGCATCGCCGTGATGAGCAGCGAGGACCCAGCCTCGGCGCACGTGGTCGAGGAGGACGTCGGTCACGGCCACACGCGGCGGCTGTCGTCGCTGATCGCGAGCGCGCTGTCGCGGGCCGGGGCGCGCGCGCGCGACCTCGGCTGGATCGCCACCGATGTCGGGCCCGGGTCGTTCACCGGGGTGCGCGTCGGGCTGGCCACGGCAAAGGCGCTGGCCTTGGTCTCGGGCGCGCGATTGCTCGGCGCCTCGAGCCTCACCGCGCTCGCGCACGCGGCCGGCGGAACGAAGTCGCTCACGCTGCCGCTCGTGGGCGCCGGACGTCGTGACCTCTACATGGGGTTCTACCGCACCGACTCGCAGGGCGGCGTGCACCTGCTTGCGGCACCGCGCGTCGGGCCGCCCGAGACGCTGCTCGAGGCGGTGTCCGAAGCGCACGCGCTGCTCGGCGATCACTCGGTGCGATTCGTGGGTCCGGGTGCGGCGCGCGAGCGTGAACGGCTCGAGGCCGCGTGGCCCGGGAGCACGGCCTTGGAGTTCCGTCACGAGGGGCTCTCGGCGCTCGACGTCGCGGCGGCGGCGTCGCGAGAGGACGGGCCGGGAGCGGGGCTGCCCGCGCCCGGGCACGAGACAGACCCGGCCTACGTCCGGCCGGCGCAGGCCGAGGAGAAGGTGCGTCACCGAGTGATGGGATTGACACCGCCCGGCATCCGCTCGCTCGTCCCCGCCGACCTGCCGGAGGTGGAGGAGCTGGAGCACCGGCTGTTCGGCGACCCGTGGCCCAGGAGCTTCTTCCTCGAGGCGCTCGCCGATCCCACGGCGTTGCTGCTCGTCGCCGAGCGTGGCGGCGGCGTGGCGGGCTACCTGGTCGCGACGCTGGTGCCGCCCGGTGCGGAGCTCCAGAACCTCGCGACCGCGTTCGTGCACCAAAGGGGCGGCATCGCCCGCGCGCTCATGGAGGAGCTGATCGCCATCTGCCGCACCCGCGGCGTGCGCGTGCTGGGGCTCGAGGTGCGCGTGTCGAACGCCGCGGCACAGGGGCTCTACCGCACCCTGGGCTTCCGGCTGGTGGGACTCCGGCGCGGCTACTACAAGTCCCCCATCGAGGACGCACTGCTCATGGCGCTGCGACTCAACTAGTGTACTGCGACCGGACACCGGCGCGGGGACGAATGCGGGGAACCGATCGTCTCGTGTCGCCCGACGGCTCGCGGGCCCGTCGTCGTCACTTGAGACCCTTGAACAGGAACAGGTCCCCCAGGTCACGTTCGTAGGTATAGGCATAGTACTTTCCGTCCGGCGTAAGAAGCGTGTTGTACATGTTGACGACACCGGCCTCGTCGGGCGGCGTCAGCTCGTTCCACGGTTCGCGCTCGCCGGTTGCTAGGTTAAAGCGGTAGATGGTATGGGTCGTTGTCTCGCGGAGCTCCACGAACAACGATTTACCGTCGGCGGCCCAGACGAGCGGCGTGCCCGCGCTCGCCAGGTCGCGCACGACGCGCGGGGGCTCGCCGGCGGTGGAGTAGAGAGTGTCTGAGCCAGGCACCGCGATCCAGTGGCCATCGGGCGAGAGTACGGTGCTCGCGACACCTTCCGGTGTGATGGGAAGCGGCGCTTCTCCGCGCACGCTCTGGACGTACGTCCGCACGCCGTGACCACTTTCACTCCCGACGAACACGAACCGCCCTCCATCCGGGCACCAACTCGCCACGACACGTGTGATGCCATCGCGCGGGAGCGCGCGTGTCGCTCCGGGACCCGTCGGAATCAGGACGACCGGGGCGGGGTCAGGGCCTGTCGTCTTCGCCAACACCCACTTCCCGTCCGGCGACAGCGCTAGGCCCACTCCCTGACCGAGGTGTATCTTCTGAGCGCCATTCGTCCGAACCAGATACATCGAGCGGCTCGAGCCCTCTCCGCCCGCACCCACCTCCTGAACCAGCAGCAACGACCCGTCGGCCGAAAGACTCACGCTCAGCGGGTAGTCGAGGCCTGGCACTTCGCGGGGCTTCGAATCTCCGGGGAACATGCCGACGATTCGGGTACGATTGGTCTGCCGTGCGATCAGCGCGCGGCCGTCGGGATGGACATCCATCAGCACGAGATCGCTGGATTCCCCGTGAAGCTCGTGTGTGGTGCCGGTGAGTGAGACCGCGTGGAGTGCGCGAGGCCCGGACTGAAGGCCTGTAAACCACAACTCTCGGCCATCCGGCGACCAGGCCAGGCCCCACAGGTTCTTCCACTCGCCCGTGAGCCTGCGTTTTCGTTTCGCCAAGTCCACCACGGCGACATGGCCGCTATAGGCGCTCTCGATCGGATGCTCGATGAACGCGACACGGTCACCCTTTCGCGACACCCGCGCGTGCGTGATCCAGCCGACCGTGGAATAGAGCGGATTCCCGAGCGGGTATTCGAGCACGAACTTTCCGTGGAAGTCGTCGTACACGACTGCGAGACGCTCGCCATCCGGACTCCAGTCCGCCCACTCGACGTTCTCGAGCTGCTTCTTCGGGGCATCTCCGCCGAGCGTGGTCAGGGCGAGCGTGCCGATGCCGTAGGGACCGGGACACACGAGAGGTTCGCTCAGGACGGCCAGTTCCTCGCGAGAGGAGAGCGCGAGCAGCCACGTGTTCTTGAATCCCAACGGCTGCGAATCCGCCGAGCCTGGCCGGGCGGAGTAGAGCCCGAAAGGATTGCCGTCCCAGTCGGCGGTGTACACGGCCGAGCGTCCGTCGGGAGCGAATCGGGCCATGCCTACGACACCGTTACCGGAAGTGAGCTGTGTGAGAGTCGGTGCGGGGCGAAGCAGGCGCAGCAGGCGGCTGACTTCGGGCCAGACCGCCACCCCGACCGCGATCGTAGCGCCCACAACCAGGGCCAGCTTCGGCCAGCGCCACCCGGTTGCTCGTGCCGGCAGCGCCGGTATCGCATCGGGGGTTGTCACCAGCGCCTCGAGCGCCGCGCGCACTTCGCCTGCGCGCTGGTAGCGCACGGTCGGCTCCTTGGTCAGGCAGTGCAGGATCACTGCGCGCAGGCCAGCCGGGACTCGCTCCGGCAGCAGCGGCGGTGGATCGTTGATGATCCTCCCCGACAGCTCAAAGCTAGTCTGGCCGGCGAATGGCAGCGTGCCGCTGGCCATCTCGAACAAGAGCACGCCGAGCGACCACAGGTCGCTGCGGCGGTCCGCGGGCTCACCGCGCAACACCTCCGGCGCCATGTAGAGTAGAGTGCCCGCCAGTCCGCCCTCACCGGTGATCGTGGACGGGAGCGAGACCGTGTCGAGCGCCTCCTCGGGTGCGACGCGCCGAGCGACGCCGAAGTCGAGTACCTTGACACGCCCCTCGCGCGTGATCATGACGTTTGCGCTCTTCAGGTCGCGGTGGACGACCCCGCGCTCGTGCGCGTGTGCAAGCGCATCGGCGATCTGCGCGCCGTAGCGCAACACGGACTCCGCCGGCATGCCTCCCCGGGCGATGCATTCGTGGACCGGTGCGCCTTCCACGAACTCCATGGCGATGAAAACGTGGCCGTCGGATTCCGCGACTGTGTGGACGGTGCAGATATTCGGGTGCTGTAGCGCCGCAGCATTACGGGCCTCGCGCAGCAGGAGTTGGCGGGCGACCGGGTCCGAGACCGCCTCCGGGGGCAGCAACTTGACCGCGACATCGCAGTCGAGACGCTCGTCGTGCGCCTTGTAGACCAGTCCCATCCCGCCTCGGCCGCGCCGCTCGGTGAGCCGGTAATGTCCGAGTGTGCGGCCGAGAAGGGCGTCGGTCATCGCGTCAGCGGGTCACGAGCTCCCGATCGCACTTCAGCGGGCCCAGGGCGTCGTGAAGTCCCAGCCGACACCACTCGCGAGCGTGTTCATCGCGTGGGTGCTGGCTCCGGAGACCGTGGAGAACCCGATCAAATAGAGGGTGTAGCGCGGCGACAGGACGTATCCGACCCCACCGCCGACTCGCCACGACCGCTCATTGGCCAGCGCATCATGGACGAAGGTGTAGCGAATGAACTCGGCGCTCGACCTGTACCAGTCGACACCGCCGCTCGAGCGCAGCCAGCTCGCGGCGCCCTTGATCGAGAGTCGTGGCGTCACGAAATACCCGAGCTCCATGTCGACGCGGTGGCGATGAATGCTGTGGTCGACTTGGCGTTCGGCCAGGTAGTAACTGTAGATCACCTGGGCGTAGGCATCCGATAGGAACGGTTGCAGCGTGCGAGCTAGAGCAGAGCCGATTTTCAGTTCCCGGAGGTGATGGCCGATCGCGGCGTGGCCACGGTCGGCGTAGGCCTGGACGGGAAAGAGGTAAGAGACGAAGGGAGTCAGCATGATGGGTGCACGCAGGACTGTCACATGCGCCCCCACTTCGGCGTCCTGTAGGGTACTGTGCCAGTCCCCGTTGTCCGCTTCCACGATCTGGCCGGTCGAGCTCTTGTGCGGGCGCGCTCCGTCATATCGGGCGGAGACATACGCGAGGTGTGCGGTGATTCCCAGGCCCTCGCGGACGGCATAGTCGAGGTCTGCAGTGACAAAATTCCCGTAGTGCTCACCCTCGAACGACTTGTTCCCGGGTCCGCCCACATAGGGTGGGATGCTCTTGCCGCTGACATCCTCGGGAAGAAGCGTCCAGTGCGCCTGCTCGTACTGATAGCCGATGTAGAACGCGCCTCGCCCACCGTCAGGCGGCCTGCCCTGCGCGTGCGCGGTCGGTGGCGCGAGCGCGGCTGCGGCCAAGAGCATCGGCCAGACCGGACGAACCGCTCGAACCGCAGCACTGCTCATGGCGTCGCCTCCCACATTTGGCCGCTACGGCACGGCCCCATCGGGCTCGCGCACCGGCCTCGAGCGTGCCCGGGGGCTCGACTACTTGCGCCGCATCGCGTCGTCGACAGCGACCAGGAGTTGGCTGCGCTTGACGGGTGCACGCCGAACATTCAGGGCACACCGATAGCTCCGCCGCACCTGGTCCACTTCGGCGCTCGTCGCCTGGTACATGACCGGCAACACGCCAGTCGTGGTTCCCTCGAGGTCGGTCCGAAGACGATCGGCATCGGCCGCGTCCACTAGCACGACATCATAGCCCCCGGACCTGATCGCCTCCCCAGCGGCCTCGGACTCGGCCATGACATTGACGCGGTGGCCGGCCTCCTGGAGGAATTCCTGGAGTTGTACGTCCCGGATCGCCGCGGCGGACTTGGTATTCGAACTCCAGAGGATCAGCACGTGCCCCGGCCGCTGCGTGGTGAGCATGCGCTGATAGTTCACGCAGCGCCCCACGATGAGGAACTTGTCACCACATGCACCGGCGGTGGATGCAAGGCCCGCAAGCGTCGCGAGCCCCAACGCGACCATTATCCAACGTTTCATGACGTGCCATCCTTCGCGCGAGTGATGTTCAGCGAATGGCGGGAGCGAAACCGACACTTGGACGGGGTCTCGTCCTGCGCATGCCTTCGCGCGGTCACCGGAGTCTAGGAGCGATTCCGAGAGCCGGCAATACGATTTAACCGCGTTGAACCACGGATCCGCTTTCTCGAGATCGATCGGGCGCGCCGTGATCTCCAGGCAGTAGCTACGTGGGAACATCGGCGCTTGCGGATCCTCACCCGGGCATGCCTTCAGACTGATTGGGGTTGTGCAATACCATCCAGGTGGCGGTCGAGTCCGTACACGGTCGGCTCAATGATCCCCGGCCGCGCACGTCATTCAAGAACGCATTCACCGACCCTGCGGCCGTGCGGCCCGCGGCGTGCGCGTGCTGGGGCTCGAGGTGCGCGTGTCGAACGCCGGAGCACAGGGGCTCTATCGCACGCTGGGGTTCCGGCTCGTGGGCTTGAGGCGCGGCTACTACAAGGCCCCGACCGAGGACGCACTGCTCATGGCGATGCGGCTGGACTGACGCCCGAAACTGCCTGAAATCGCGCGAATTCCCGCGGCATCCGCGAGCCCACCGGGTATAGACTCGATCGGCACGACCCGTCGTGCTCACGCACCGAGTGTGAGGAGGCTCGCCATGTCGACACCCCGCGGACGCACAACCGCATCGCGCATCGCGCTCGCGTTCCTGCTCTCGTCGAACATCGCCATCGCCGCGCCATGGGTGCCACTCAACTCGGGCACCCGCTGGGAGTACCAGGGCGACGCGGGCGGGCACCAGGTCGAAACCATCACTGGCACCACAACGCTCCACGGACGCGTCGTCGCCATCAAGCACCACGCCGAGGGCGCGGACACGGGACTCGAGAACTACTGGCTGCTCGATGCCGACGGCAGCGTCCTGCTGGCAGGATACTTCTCGCCCGCGCAAGGCTCCGGGCTCGTCTATGAACCGCCGATCCGTTTCGTGCCGGTGCCTCCCGTCCTGGGACCACAACCGTTCGTGTCGACGGCATTCCATGACTTCGCAACAGACGCCGTGCTGTTCACCACCCCGGTCCGCTACGACGTCACCCAGGACCTCATGCTCTCGCTACCCGCGGGGACGTTCCACGCGTTTGGCGTCGGCCGGTACATCGCGCTGCCGGAGCCGAATGGCGCCCTCGGCTCGCAGATCAGCGTGGACGGCCGGCTCGTCACGTTTCGGGACAAGTCGATCTTCTACTTCGACACTCGCGACTGGTTCTCCGAAGACGTGGGTGAGGTCCAGTACGACACCGGCGAGCTCTATCAGCTCCGCTCGCTCGACCTACCCACCGCGACCGCCCGTTCGAGCTGGGGCCGCATCAAGCGCCTGTATCGCTAGCGCCCAGGCTCTGCCTGAGAACTCCGCGCGCACGCGGGGAGCCCCCCGCTAGAGCCCGTCGTACCGCGAGTAGCCGCGCTCGTTCCAGTAGTCCGCGGGCTCTTCCGCGGTGTAGGCGATGTGCGTGATCGCCTTGATGTTCTTCAAGCCCAGCTTCATTGGCGCCACGAGCCGGAGCGGCGCGCCGTGCGCCAGCGTGAGTCGCGCTCCGCCATGGTGCGTGGCGAGCAGCGCCTGCGGGTGCCGCGCGGTCTCCAGGTCGATGCTCACGTAGTAGGGCTCGGGCTCGCCGCGGCCGTTGAGACTCACGTCCGAGCGCATCGCGGCCCAGCGGGCGCCGGGCGCGGGCGGGAACGCGGCAAGCAGATCGGCGAAACGCACCCCGCCCCACGCGACGACGTGGCTCCAGCCCTCCACGCACACGAGCCGCGTGTTCATGTCGCGTCGGGGGAAGCGCGAGGTGATGTCCCCGATCGCCAGCTGCTCGGTGCGACCCGAGGCGAGGCCGCTCAACTTCAGCCGCCATGCCGGCAGGATCTCGGGACCCGGCGTGCGCCCGTGGTAGTTGTTGCGGAGCGGGCGCGGATCGGGTCGGTCGTATGTGCGCACCGTGCGGTGCTTGGAATACAGCGCCTCGGCGACATCGTCGTCGAACGTCAGCACACGGTTCAAGCTCGCCTCGCGCCGCATGCGCGTGAGCCCGACCCGCGCCGCAAGTGTGTCGAGTTTGTCGTTGAGCGCGGGGAACCACGTGCGCTTGGCGCGCTCGGGCAGCATCCACCAGCCGGTCGCGGCGGTCGCGAGCACACCGGCGCTCCACAGCAGGAAGTCGCGGCGCGAGTGCGCGGCGAGCCTGCCGCGCGGCACTTCGCGCGTGTCGTCGGGTCGTTCCGCCGCGGCGGCAGCCGTGCGCTTCATCGCCGCGTCGATTCGGTCCGCGAGCGACGGCCCGCGCGGCTTGCGCTTCGCCTCAGCCATGGTGCGTGCCTTTCAGCCTCGTGCTCCAGCCCGTGATCATGGAGCGGAACGTGTCCCAGCCATCGGCCGCCACGAGGATCACGTGCGGGAGCATGAACGCGCCGAGTACCGCCATGCACGCGAAGTGCACGATGCGCGCCGCGTCGTAGTTCACGAACAGCCGCTCCAGCCAGGGCAGCGTCGCGGGGTGGTGCATGGCCCAGCCGGACAGCACCACGAGCAGCCCGAGCAGTGGCATGGTGAAGTAGGCGCCGCGCTGGAGCGCGTTGTACTTGCCGCCGATCGGCGGGTGGGGCCAGGGCTTCCGCGCCAGCGCGTGCGGGACCACGCCCAGGTAGTAGCGGATCATCGCCAGCGCTTCGGCTGGGTCCGACACGCGCGGCATCAGCGCGCGCCAGCCACCGCCACGCACGAGCCCCACCACGTAGAGCGCGCCACACAACATATAGAGGTAGGCGAAGAGCCAGTGCAGTCGAAGCGCGTTCGCGAGTTGCGCGGGCCCCAGGCTCAGCCGGTCGTACAGCCAGAAGCGCGTGTCGACCGCACCGGAACGCGCGGGCGCGCCGCCCATCAAAGGGGCCAGGGCCCGGCCGATGTCCACCAGGTAGTCGCCGCGCGGATTCCCCGGCGTGGGCGCGTGCCGGAACACGGGTGCCGCCCAGTAGATCGCGAGACCGGTGACGATGAGGCCCACCAGCAGCGGCACGTGTATCCAATGCGAGAGTCGGACCAGGAGCGTGTGCTTACTCGCGACGCGCACGGGCTCCGCGTCACGCGCGAGCCTCGCGACGCGGGCCGCGGCACGAGCGGCGGCTCGCGCGTTCGCGCGAGCGGTGGCGGGCGTCACGGTGGAGGTAGACATGTCAGACCTCGTGCCTTACGCGGGACGTCCGGACGCGTGACCGACAGGCTCGCACACCTGGCGGGTTCGGCCGCTCGCATCCCTACAATGCCCGAAGTGGCGGCCCGGTTCCCGGGGTATTAGATTGTGCCCGACTCCCTCTCGAAACCCGTGCGTGCGGCCCTGAGGGCCGCGGGCCGGGCCGCCGTTCCCTGTCCCGGAGACGCCCCGAACCCCATGTCCTGGCTGAAGCGCGAGCGCACCGGCATCAAGCAGGCGACGAAGCCCGACCGCGGCGAGATGCCCGAGGGGCTGTGGACCAAGTGCGACGGCTGCGGCGAGGCGCTGTTCCAGACGGTGCTCGAGGAGCACCTGTGGACCTGTCCCAATTGTGGGCACCACTTCAGGGTCTCGGCGCGCACGTACGTGGGCTACCTCGCGGACCCCGGCTCGTTCCAGGAGCGCCACACGAACCTGGTCGCCGGCGACCCGCTCGAATTCCGCGATGCGAAGATGCCGTATCCGGAACGGCTCGCAGCCGCGCAGAAGGACACCGGCGAGAAGGACGCCGCCATCTGCGGTGTGGCCACCATCGGCGGGCTCCCGGTGAGCGTCGCGCTCATGAACTTCTTCTTCATGGGCGGCAGCATGGGCTCGGTGGTGGGTGAGAAGGTGGCGCGCACGATCGAGACGGCCATGGACGAGCGCCGCGCCTGTGTCGTGGTGTCCGCCACCGGCGGCGCGCGCATGCAGGAGGGCATCCTCTCGCTCATGCAGATGGCCAAGACGAGCGTGCTCCTGGCCCAGCTCCGCGAGGCGCGGTTGCCGTTCGTGTCCGTGCTCACGGATCCCAGCACCGCCGGCGTGCTCGCGTCGTACGCCTCGCTCGGCGACGTCATCGTCGCGGAACCCAAGGCGCTCGTGGGCTTCGCCGGCGCGCGCGTCATCCGCCAGACCATCGGCGAGGACCTCCCGCCCGGCTTCCAGCGCGCGGAGTTCGTGCTGGAAAAGGGTTTCGTGGATCGCATCATCCACCGCAAGCAGATGCGCGACGAGCTCGGGCAGCTGCTCGCGTTCTTCTGGCACTCCACCCGCGGCTTCGCTCCCGAGGGTGGCCGGTCGCCGCACCGTTACGACTCGAACGCTCCCCGTTCGACCTGAGCGGCACCTCATCGGATCCGTGACGCAGGACCTGCAGACCCGGCTCGAGACCCTGTGGGGGCTTGAACGGCGTCACCTGAAGCCCGACCTCGAAGGCACGCGCGACCTGCTCGCCGGCCTCGGGCATCCCGAGACGCGCTTCGCCGCCGTGCACGTGGCGGGCACGAACGGCAAGGGCAGCGTGTGCGTGCTGGTGGAGCGCGTGCTGCGCGCCGCCGGCATTCGCACCGGGCTCTACACATCCCCGCACCTGGTGGACTTCCGCGAACGCATCCGTGTGAACGGCCGCTGGGCGAGCGAAGCCGAACTGGCGGCCGGCCTCGATCGTATCGAGGCGCTGCCGAATGCGTCCGCGCGCACGTTCTTCGAGGTCACGACCGCGCTGGCGTTCGACCAGTTCGCACGCGAAGCCGTGGACTGGGCCGTGGTCGAGGTGGGGCTCGGTGGCCGGCTCGACAGCACGAACGTGCTCCTGCCCGCCGTGTGCGCGATCACCTCGATCGGATTCGATCACTCGGAGCTGCTCGGCGACACGCACGCCGCGATCGCGGCGGAGAAGGCCGGAATTCTCAAGCCTGGCGTACCGGTGGTGAGCGGCGTCGAGCACGACGTCGCGGCGTCAGTCATTGCGCGCCGCGCTGCGGAAGTGAACGCGAAGTTGATCGTGACGCGCGATTGGGCAGACGTGCGCATCCGACAGCAGGGTGAATGGGGCACGCGCCTCGCCGTCGACTGCGCGCCCTGGGGTCGCTTCCAGCTGCAGCTCCCGTTGCGCGGCAGCCACCAGCGCGACAACGCGCGCGTGGCACTCGTGCTGCTCGCGCAACTCGCCGCGCAGGGCGTACGCATCGAGCTCGCGGCGCTGCGCGAGGGATTCGCGGGGGTGCGCTGGCCCGGACGTCTTGAACCGTGCCCCAGCCAGCCGCGCCTGTGGTGGGACGGCGCCCACAACCTCGAGGGCATGCGCCGGCTCTGCAGCGCATGGAGCAAGGACCTCAAGCTGCCCGCTCCGGCCGCCATGATCTTCGCCGCCGGCCGCGACAAGGACGCAAGAACAATGCTGGCTCGCCTGCGCTCGCTGGCGCCGAACGCCGACCTGTTCGTGGCCGCCACCCGCAACGAGCGCGCCCGCCCCGCCGCCGACCTCGCCCAACTCGCCGCCGAGCTGGGTGGCACCGCAACGCCCTCGCCGTCGATCGACCAAGCCACGCGCACCGCGCTCGCCCGCCACGCGAAGGGTCGCGTCCTGCTGTGCGGTTCGCTCTTCGCCGTGGGCGAAGCCATGGTGGCCTTCGGTGGTGCCCCCGGGGAGCAAGTGTGAAGCCGAACCAGGCAGCAACCGCCTCGCGGGGCTCGGGGGTATTGGAATCGAGAGGTGCCTGGCGGCGTGCCGGAGCCAGGGATGGCGGAGGCATGCTGCCAGACAAGCGAGGAGCCGCCTGGATGGCGGCGACGAGCGTCCTCTCGAGGCCAATGCCCCCGAGCCCCGCGCGACGGGCGATGCTGTTGGTCGCATTCGCACTGCAAACCAACGCAGCGCACGCCCAGATCCCGGTACCCCCAACTGACACGACAAGATCCGACACTGCGAAAGTGGAAGCACGAGCCGACACGACTGCCACGCGGACGGATTCGCTTGGCATGGCCGCGCCGCCGCGCGATTCCGCGGTCGTCATCACGACCAGACGCCCCGCGCCGAAGAAGGGTGCCAAGGCCGCGCCCGAGCCGCCGTATCGCATCGAAGCCAACCGCATGAGCGGCGGACGCGGGCCGCAGGGCGACGTGCTGTTCCTGGAGCAGGTCACCATCACGCGTTCGGGCACGCGCCTCCAGTCCGAGCGCGGACGGTACGAGCGGGCCACCGGCATGGTGCACATGGAAGGCAACGTACGACTGCGCGACTCCACCACGACCGTGACCTGCGACCAGGCGTCGTTCTCGGAGAACGAGGACCGCTTGGACCTGCACGGCAACGTCGTCGTCGTGGACAAGGACGCCACGCTGCGCGCGCCGTATGGCTGGTATGACCGGCGCGCGGGACTGGCGCGCCTGCTCGGCGGCGTCTCCGGGCGCGAGGGGAAGCAACATCTCGCCGCCGACGAGGCCACGTACGAGCGCGATTCCTCAATCGTGCGCGCGCGCGGTCACGTGCGGGGACGCGACGACGAGGGCAAGGTGCAGCTCGAGGCAGAGGCGGTGGACTTCGATCGCGAGGCCAGGGTGGCCGTCGCCACCGGCCGGCCGCTCATGCGGGCGCGCGACGACGACGGCGCGGAGACGCTGCTACGCGCCCGGCTCCTGCGCGTGAACTCCCGCACGCGCATCGCCGAGGCGGTGGACTCCGTGTCGGTGGAGCGCGATACGCTACGCGCCACCGCGCGCTATGCCGTGTTTGACGACTCCACCGGCCACGGCATGCTGCTCGGCGAGCCACGGGCGTGGGACAACGAGACCACGCTGACCGGCGACACGCTCGAGACGTACGCGGTCGAGCGGCGGCTCGAGCGCATCATCGTCCGCGGGAACGCTCGGATCGACTACGCAGGCGGGCGCGAATCGAACCGCGGCGAGACCAGCCGGCTGACCGGCGCCCGGGTGGACATGTTCGTGAGCGAACAGCGCATCGACAGCCTGGTGGCGACAGGTCAGGCGCGAAACGCCTACACGGCCGTGGCCAAGCAGGGGAAGACGCCGGAGCAGAACCTCGCGAAGGGCGACACCATCATCGTCTATTTCGCCGATCGCAAGCTCGACCGCGCGCGTGTGCAAGGCGGCGCCTCGGGCGAGTACCGGCCGCCGGTGGCGGTGGACGACACGAGTGCCGCGCGGATGGAGCGCGTGGCGTACGACAGCCGGCGCATCGACTTCGTCATCCCGCGCAACAAGATCGTCCTCGACGGCGACGCGCACCTCGACTATCGCGACATGGAACTGCGTGCCCGACGCGTGGAGTTCGATAGCGAGGCGAACACGCTTGTGGCGGAGGGCAAGCCCACGCTCGTCGAGAAGGGCGACGAGGTCTCGGGCCAGCTCATGACCTACGACATGGACCATCGCGTCGGCACCATCTACCAGGCGACCACTCAGTACGAGCGCGGGCTGTATCACGGGAGGCAGATTCGCAAAGCCGCCGAGGACCAGCTCGACGTGCTGGGCGGCGCCTACAGCACGTGCGATCTCGACCAACCGCACTATCACTTCTCGGCGCGGTACATGAAGATCTATCTCAAGGACAAGCTGGTGGCGAAGCCGGTGGTGTTCTACCTGCGCAACATCCCCATCCTCGCCCTGCCGTTCTACGTGTTCCCGATCAAGCCGGGCCGCCATTCGGGCTTCCTGTTCCCGCAGTTCGAGTTCGGTTTCAACAATCGCACCGGTCAGTTCCTGCGGAACGCGGGCTACTACTGGGCACCGAACGATTACATGGACTTCACCGGGGCCGGGGACTACTACCAGGCCCAGCCCGCGTGGCTCGTGCGCGGCGAAGCGAACTACAAACTGCTGTACTCGTTCGACGGCCATCTCGAGGGACGCTTCGAGCACAATGACCTCACGGCGCGCGACGATTACCAATTCTACGGCACGCACCAGCAGACGCTGGGAGAACGAACGCGGCTCTCGGCGCTGGGCAACTTCATCTCGAGCCGGGAGTACAGCGGCAGCGCGCTGTCGGGGCAGACCCTGCAGCAGCGCCTGAACCGTTTCCTCACGTCCAGCCTGCAGATGAGCCACTACGCGGACTGGATCTCGTTGAATGCCGTCGTGGACCGCCGCCAGGACCTGGACGCTGATGTGACGCTGGAGGATCCCGATGGCGCCGGGCCGCTGCACGGACCGGCGGTGGGCACGCTGGCGAGCCTCGCGAACCTTACCGTGACCGCCCCGTCGGTCTCGGCCACGATTCCGACGCGGGCGCTCGGCTCGTACGCTTCGCTCAAGGACCGGCCGCTCGGCAAGCTCCTGAACAGCACGTACCTGAGCCTCAGCGGGCGCTTCCTCTCGCTGCAGACGCGCCGCGGCATCGTCACCGGGCAGACCTACTTCACGAACGCGGACACGCTCCCCGACTCGAGCAACGTCGTGGGTCGGACCGAAGAGACGCGCCGGGCAGCGTCGAGCGTGTTCTCGCTCACGGATTCGCGGCGGCTGTTCGGCTGGATCAACTTCTCACCGTCGATGTTCGGGAACGCGGTGCTGTTCGACCACGACGAGCAGGGGCACAAGCTGGCGCCCGCCGCGGTGTGGCAATCGAGTGCCGGGCTCTCGACCACGCTCTACCGAACGCTGGGCACGCCCGTCACGGGCCTCGGCCTGCGCCACATCCTGAGCCCGAGCGTGGGCTTGAGCTACTCGCCCGACTTCTCCGGCCTCCAGTACACGGACTCGAAGGGAATCCGGCGCGATCGGTTCAAGAGTTTCGGTGACATCGGCATCTTCTCGGGTCGCAAGTCGGCGCGCGCGAACTTCTCCGTGGACCAGCGGCTCCAGGCCAAGATGACACGCGGCGACAGGATCACGCGTCTCGACAACCTGCTCACCTGGACCACGTCCAGCTCGTACGACTTCTTGTGGCGCGAGAACCGCGCGCTGCATCCGCTCGGCCCCGTCATCTCGGGGCTGCGGCTCCAACCGCCCGGTTACGTGAACGCGGACGCAGGCGCCCAGTTCGACGTCTACTCGCAGCGGCCGCTTCGCTCGTTCAGCTACAACCTGAGCAGCAGCTTCAACAATCGCGGTGGCGGCAAGCCCCAGGCGACTCGCACGGCGACCGAGTCGGGCGCGGGACTGAGCGTGGGGGAGCAGGACGCGAGCGGTTTCCGCGAGAGCTGGTCGGCGTCGCTCGCCTACTCCTACGCGGGTGGCTACTCCGGGCCACGCTGGCAATCGCGCGAGACGCTGAACGGCGTGTTCCGCTACCAGCTCACCGAGAACTGGACGTTCGACTACCAGGCCGGCTACGACCTCACCGAACGTGCGGTGCTGTTGCAGCGATACAACCTGACGCGCCGCATCCATTGCTGGGACGCCACGTTCTCGCGCTCGTTCACCCCCGGCGGCGAGGTCGAGTACTACTTCCGCCTGGGCATCCGCGACCAGAAGGAGATCTATTACGAGCGCGGATCGCGCGTGCAGAGCTTCGGTGGCATCCAATAACGGCACGCGCTGGCGGCTGGGTTGCGACACCTGCGAGGCGAGCGCGTGGGTGGGCCCCGCACCCGGGGAGGCGTACGACGTCTGGTGCGAAGCGTGCCAGAACGCCGCGCGGCTCGCGGCGCCACCCGCGGCGCCACCCGCGGCGGGAGTGCGCTGCGTTCACTGCGGCGCGGCGCTGCCGGCGTCACCCCGGTTCGTCGAACTGTGGGGCGAGCTGCAGAACCTGGACGCGGTGTTGGGCGCGTGGGCCGGCGACCCAGACGTGCTCGTCACGCTCCTGCCCGAGCGGCCGCGCGTCCTCACGGACCTGAACCCGCCAGCACTCCGAGACGACGACCCACCCGCCCGGCGCGGCCTGCTCGAAGCGCTCGCGCACGGTGACTGGCGTGCCGTGCTCGATGCTTCGCCGGACGCCGACACGCGCGCGCTCACCGCGCGCGCCATCGCCTGCGAACGTCTCGGGCAACCCGATGCCGCGCTCGCCGCGTGGGACGCGGTGCTCGCGAGCGGGGAGGACGCCCGCGCGAGGCTCGCGCGCGGCGCACTGCACGCGCGCGCGGGCCGGCTCGAGGCCGCCGGCTCGGATCTCGCGCTCGCGGGCGATGGGTTCGAGTCACGCTGGAACCGCGCCGCCTGCCGGCTCCACGTCGCCGTGTTCGCAGGCGACGGACTTCCCGAACCGGGGGAGCTGGCGCGCGCGCGGGCCGAGGCGGGCGAGCCCTCGTCCTACTGGAGTGACCCCACTGTGGGCCGGCTGCTGTGGTCGCTGCTCGTCGAGCGCGAGCAGGCGTGCGACCGGGCCCCGGGCGAGACCATCGCCGAACGCCCGCGCCGGACGCTGCGCGCCGCCGAGGCCGAGTTCGAGCATGCGACGTTCTGGGATCGCGCCATGGTCGTCGCCGCCTGGTCGAGGCTGGGCGCGCTCGACGAAGCGGCCCGCGTCGGCGCGCCGCTCGCGCGCGAACTGTCCACGACACTGCTCGGCGAACCCGCGCTCGGCGGAGCGGGACTGCTCGAGGTCGTGGAGGCTCTCGCTGCGGCGCGCTCGGCCATGGACCTGGGCGACCCGGTCGAGGCGCGTCACGCAATCGCTCCCGCGCTCGCGCGCCGGGAACTCCGCCGTTTCCGCATCCCGTGCGCCGCCTGCGGCTGTGGCAGCGTGGGCATCGAGGAGATGGCCGAAGCGGCAGGTTAGTGCTGATGGCGGCTCGCGCGGCTCCGGGGCGGCGCAGCATCAAGCGGGACCGTCGGCGTCGGTATTCCTACGGAACTCCCGGAATGCCGCTCGGGAGCACGCCCAGGCGCCCGCCGTCGCCCCGTTCGTCCGGTAGAGGCAAAGCTTTCAGGAATCGACTCCCGGCCACGTTGCATTCCTGCCGATGAATCGTACAAGCTCATGGCGGTCGGCTGTGGTTGCCGACGGGTCATGAGGCGCGGTAGCGGCTCGCCTCGGGTGGTCCCCCCATGCGGAGGAGGATGCGATGAGATTCGGCACGCGCTGGCGTTTCGCCGTACTCGCATCATTGGCGCTCCTCATGAGTGGTCAGCTCTGCATGATCACTACCTGCGTGCCGCGCCTCAACCGACTCCAGGGCCAAACGGCGCACGCGTGCTGTCACGGGGTCCCGAAGTCCGACGCTCCGGCGCCAGCGGGATCCACGGGCGCCATGCCGTGTGACCAGCTCGTGAGCCTCGCCGATGCGCCCTCGCTCGCCGCGCCCACGGCGATGGTGATGCCGGTCGCGTGGATCGCCGACGTGCTGCGGGCGACGACATCGCTCGCGCCGCACCCCCTGGCACCCATCCAGCGTGACACCGGACCCGGCCCGGACGTCCAACCCCCCTCGCCCACGGGGCTGCGCGCGCCACCTCGCGCTTGAGCTCGTGCAGGGCTAGGCCCTGCACGGGGCGGCGCGCTTTCGCGCCGCGTGTGTGAATCGGGCGCCACTTCCGGCGCTCGCACCACTCTCACCCGAGGTTCGTCATGCTCGTCTCGCCGTCGCGCGGTGCCCGGATGGCCGCGCTGCTCCTCGCGCTGATCGCCGTGTCGGCAACCAGCGTGCGCGCGCTCGACCTGGAACAGGCGTTCGCCGACGTGGACGCGTCCGACGCCACGCTCGCGTCGCGCCGGTGGATGGCTCGCGCGGCTCGCGCCCGCGAGACCCGCGCCGGCGCGTGGGACGCGCCGATGCTCGACCTGATGCTCGAGAACGTGCCCGCGGGTCGCGGGCTCGACCAAGATCCCATGACGATGCGCGTCGTGGGTCTGGAGCAGCGCGTGGAGCTGTTCGGCGCGCGTGGCCTCGCGCGGCGCGCCGCCGGGCGCGAGGCGCTGGCCGAGGACGCGAGCGTCGAGGACACGCGTTGGGAGCGATTCGGCGAAGCGTGGAGCAGCTACGCCGAAGCCTGGTTCGCGGGTGAGCGCGCGCGGACGGCCGCGGAGCACCGCGGCGCCATGGACCGGATGGTCGCCGCCGCGAGGGCGCGCTACGAGTCGGGCCGCGGCAGGCTGGACGACCTGCTGCGTGCCGAGGCCGAACGTTCCAAGCTGCTCGGTGACGCGGCGATGTTCGCCGCCGAGGAGCGCGCGGCGCGCGCGCGGCTCGACGCGTTGCGTGGTCGTGAAGCGGGCGGCGCGCCCGACGAGCTCGCCGCGCCGCCCGAGACGCTGGCGCCCGATTCCGCCGCCGCGTGGCGTGACATCGTCGCGTCGCATCCGCGTGTGCGCGCGGCGGCGGAGCGGGAGTCGGCGAAGCGTGGCAGCGCGGCGGCCATGCGTCGCATGGGTTGGCCCGAGCTTCGACTGCGCGCGTCGTACGGGTTCCGGAGCGACCTCATGGGCGGCACGATGCCGCAGGACGACATGTGGAGCGCGGGCCTGGGGCTGATGCTGCCGATCGGCAACGGTTCCCGGCAGGGGGCGGAGGCGGCCGAGATGACGTCCATGGCCGAGGCGGCGGCCGCCGAGCGACGCGCCGAGATGCTGGCGCTCGGCGCCGAGCTCGCGTCGCTTCGGGAGCGCGAAGCCGCCGTGCGCCGGGTCGCAAGACTGCTCGCTGACACCGTGCTCGTGACACAGCGCCGCGCGCTCGAGGTGGCTTGGAGCGGCTACGAGGCGGGGGGCACCGATCTCTCGAGCGTGCTCGAAGCCGCGCACGCTCGCTACACCGAGGAACTCGACGTCACACACGCGCGCCAGGAACTGGCGGAGACGCTCGCGCGACTGCTCGCGGTCACCGCACGCGCGGAGCTGTTCGGCCTGCGCGTGCCCGCTGCCCGCGCCACGGGGAGGACACGATGAGCGAGATGCCACGTCCCACGCTTCCGCCCGCACACGAACCGCCGCCGGGTGCCCAGCTCATGAACGCGGTCCGCTGGGCGCTGTTCGGCGGACTCTCGCTCCTGGCGCTCATCTCGATCGCGAGCTTCGTGGCGTGGCGCGTGGGCGAGAGCCGTGCGCCGAGTACCACGAGCCCGGCCCGGAAGGCGCTCTATCACTGTCCGATGCACCCCAACTACACGAGCGACAAGCCCGGCGAATGCCCCATCTGCAACATGCAGCTGGAGCTCGTGCCCACTGGCGACGCCGCGTCGCACGCCGGCCACGACGGCGACGTGCCGGGGTTGACGTCGGTGCAGATCCCGGCGGCGCGCGTGCAGCGGATCGGCGTTCGCTTCGCGGTCGCCGCCCGGGGAGCGCTGGGCGAGGGCGCGCCCCTCGTCGGCTTCGTCGCACCGGACGAGACACGCCTCCAGCGCGTGCAGCTTCGGGTCGCGGGCTGGGTGCAGGAGGTGGCCATGGACCGCACCGGCGAGCGCGTGCGCGCGGGCCAACCGATGCTGACGCTCTACAGCCCGGAACTGTTCCAGAGCGAGCGCGAGTACCTGATCACGAGCGGCGAGGGCGGTGCCACCGGCCACGACGCCGGTGCGCACGACGCCTCGCGCGAGCGACTGCGCCTGATGGGCGTGCCCGACGCCGAGGTGACACGGCTGGACCGCGAGCGCGTCGCCTCGTCACGGCTCACGCTGCCCTCGCCGGTCTCGGGCACGGTGCTCGAGCGCAACGTCGTCGCAGGGCAGTTCGTCGAGTCGAACATGTCGCTCTACACCGTGGCCGACCTGTCGCGCGTCTGGGTGCTCGTGGACCTTTACGAGAGCGACATCGGCCGCGTGCACGTCGGCGACCGGGCGCGGTTCACGTCGGACGGCCTGCCGGGCCGCGTGTTCAACGGCGCGGTGGACTTCATCTACCCGACGGTGTCCAACGAGACACGCACGCTCAAGGCGCGGTTGGCGCTCGACAATCGCGAGGGACTGTTGCGCCCGGGCATGTACGGCCAGGTGGACGCGGGCTCGGGGCGCGGCGGCGCGCTCGTGGTGCCCGCCGAGGCCGTGGTGAACACCGGCGAGCTGTCGTACGTGTTCCTGTCGCGCGGCGAAGGCCACTTCGAGCCGCGCCGCGTGTGGACGGGGCGCGGCGACGGCGAGCTCATCACGGTGCTACGGGGGATCAGCGACGGAGACACGGTGGTGGCGAGCGCGTCGTTCCTCATCGATTCCGAGAGCCGGTTGAAGGCCGCGATCGCGGGCCTCTCGGGCACCACGCCGAGCGCGGCAGCGCCCGCGGCCCGCACGCCGCCCGGGCACGGGCACTGAGGCCGCGATGATCGCCCACGTCATCGAATGGTGCGCCGCCCGGCGCGCGCTGGTGGTGGTGCTGTCCGTGCTCGCGTTCGTGGGTGCCGTGCTCACCATGCGACAGGTGCCGGTGGACGCGATCCCCGACCTCTCGGATCCGCAGGTCATCGTGTTCACGGAGTGGATGGGGCGGAGCCCCGACCTGGTCGAGGACCAGGTCACCTATCCGATCGTGTCGAGCCTGCTCGCGGCGCCCAAGGTGACCGCGGTGCGCGGCCAGAGCATGTTCGGCATGAGTTTCATCTACGTCATCTTCGAGGAGGGCACCGACCTCTACTGGGCGCGGAGCCGCGTGCTCGAATACCTGAGCACGATCCGCGCGCGGCTGCCCGACGGCGTGGCCCCCACGCTCGGGCCCGACGCCTCGGCCGTGGGCTGGGTCTACCAATACGCGCTCGTGGACAGGAGCGGGAAGCACGACCTGGCCGAGATGCGCGCGTTCCAGGACTTTCACCTGCGCTATGCGCTCGCGAGCGTGCCGGGCGTGGCCGAGGTGGCGAGCGTGGGCGGCTACGAGCGCCAGTACCAGGTCGAAGTGGATCCGGCGAAGCTGCACGCGTATGGGCTTTCCGTTGCCGACGTGTCCGGCGCGATTCGCCGCAGCAACCGCGAGGTCGGCGGCCGCGTGCTCGAGATGTCGGGTCGCGAGTACTTCGTCCGCGGCCGCGGCTACGTGCGTTCGCTGGACGACCTGCGCCGCGTCGCGGTCGGCGTGGACCGGCGGTCGGGCACGCCCATCCGCGTCGCCGACCTGGGCCGTGTCTCGTTCGGTCCCGACATCCGGCGCGGCGTGGGCGAGCTGGACGGCATCGGCGAAGCGGTCGGCGGCATCGTCGTCATGCGCTACGGCGAGAACGCCGCCCACGTGATCGCGCGCGTTCAGAAGAAACTCGCAGAGTTGAAGCCGTCGTTCCCCGAGGGCATGGAGGTGCGGACGGTCTATGACCGCT
>JAHFBX010000139.1 GCA_023249815.1 Candidatus Eiseniibacteriota bacterium | reverse complement strand
CCGATCGGGTGGGGAGGCGCCGAGGCCTGGGCCAGGGACTTCGCCGAGATCTCGGAGCGCCAGCCGAACACGTCGTACATGAATCGGCCCGGCACCAGCTCGCCATCGGCCTGCGAATACACGTCCGCCGGCCCCGTCTTCTCCCAATTGATCTGCAGCGCCGTCGCCGTGCCGCCGCCGAACATCCACAGCTGGCCGCCCTGGCTCACCCAGGTGCCGATCGGATTGCTGCGCCCGGGCAGCGTGAGCCAGCGCAGCTCCGACATCGGCTCCACCGTCGAGAACGGGTCATTGATGAAGCGTGCGCTCTTGTTGTCCGTGTACCAGACCACGTGCCGGTAGCGGGAGAGCCGCTGTAGCGTGAGCGTGCCCTGTGGCAGGAACCGCGTGCCGAGCGTGTCGTAGTCGTAGCCGCTGAAGATGCCCGCCGGGGACCGCGTGCCGGCGGGATAACACCTCCATGGCACGCCGCCCTTCGCGAAGAAGAACGTGTCCAGCTCGGCCGCCGTGGGCCACACGCCGCGCGGTCGATCCACGCATCCGCCCGGCACCGGCCGGTCGCCGGAAAGCCGCGTGTCGTCCACGAAGAGCAGCTCCTTGTCGAACACGGGGCGCACGACGGTGAACTGCACCGCGGCAAGGCTCGTCTGCTGGTTGTTGTCGGTGGCTTCGATGTACAGCGTGTGTGTCTCGCTGCTGTTCGCGGGGTTGAACGCCGGGAGATCAACGCCGAGCGTGAGTGGCGAGGAGCGGCTCCAGCGGTCGAACTGCGAGTTCTCGTCGTCGCGCGGGGTGTTGTTGCCGACGTTTCCGTCGAGCATCCAGCGATAGCCGGCCACGTAGCCGCCGGCGGGGGTGGTGCCGAACCAGTTGAAACGGATGGGCCTTCCGGCCGCAGCCTCGGTGCGAATGAACGCCGCGGGGTCGAGCGAGTAGCCGCCGGTGCCGTACGAGTAATAGAAGCTCTCGTTGTACACCGTCATCTTCGGCCCGAGCAGGCCCGCATGGTTGACGTCGAACAGCAGCATGTTGATGTCCTGGCTGAACACGGGGGAATAGGCCCCGGCCTCGTCGAACGCGACCACGATCGCCATGTAGCGCCGTCTCGGGACCAGGTCCCGGATGTCCACGGCAGTGGTGTCCCCGCTCACGGAGTCCCATTCACTGAAGTGCGGCGCATAGCGCCGGCGCAGCGAGTCCGGGTTCGTGATCAATTGCTCCCAGGCGAAGTCGGTGCTGGCATCGCTGAAGATCTTGAACTTGTATTGCACGGGCTTATTCGTGCCGCGGCCGTCGGGATCGCTTCCGCTCCAGCCGAGGCGGAACGACGGACCGAACGTGGGCTGGAAGAAGTGACTGATCGGCGGCTGGATGATCTGCACCGTCGGCGCGATGGTGAACGAGGTGAGCGAACGCCACACGGACGGCGACACGGCGCCGTGGTCGTCCACGGCCTCCAGCACGATCGTGTGATAGCCCTCTGCCGTCTGGTCCGTGCCCGCGTCCACCTGGTCCGCGTGGAACAGGAACGACTGCCGGTTCTCGTGCGTGCGCACCCACGTCGTCTCGGCATTGGGGGACGTGGGCGGATCCACGGCGTAGCGGAAGTAGTCGACGCGCCCGTCCACGTCGTAACCCGCCCAGCGCAACTCGTAGCCATAGAAGAATGGCTGGCTCACGCTCACCGGCGCCTGCGTCACCTCGATCGTCGGGCGCAGGTTCGGCACCACCGGGAGCGGCTCGACCGAGCAGCCGGCGAGCCCCATTCCAAGCAGACACGAGAGCGCCAGCACGGCCGCGCGCGCGCGGCCCGGGCGGACCACGGACATCGAGCCTCCGGGACCACGGTGACGGGACGGTCGAACAATCATAGAACAGCCGGCCGGTGTGCGAGTAGGGGCTCCGCGAGGCTCGGTCAGCGAACGACCTCCGCCAATCGCACGCGAAGCGACTTCTGGCCTCCATCGCGACGCACCCGCACCACGACGCGACGCCCTGGCTCCCCATCGTCCAGTAGCGCCTGCAGCCCAGGCAGGTCCCAGTCGGTGATCGCCTGCCCGTCCACGGCGAGAAGTTCGTCTCCGGAGCGCAGCCCGGCGCGATCGGCCGGCGAGGCGAACAGCACATCCTGCACGGTCACGACGCCCGCCCGGCGAGCCAGCAGCGCTCCGGTACGGGTCAGATGGTCGCGGTCGGCGTAGCGCGCGCCCGGCTCCAGGTAGACCTGCCGGCGCTGGTAGTCGAGCGTGACCCGGAACCGCTCGAGCACACGATTGCCGATGTTGCCCGCGAAGTCCTCGCTCGCGAACGCGCCCTCGGTGGCGTTCGACAGCGACAGGATCGGGTCGTCCCACTCGTACGGCCCGAGGCTCATGCCCGAGAGCCGGCCGATGTCGCTCGAGAACGTGCCGCCGAATCCGACGCCTTGCACCGGCTGGGTCTTCTTCATGCGGTCGCGGAGGCGGTGCGCCTTCGCGAACGGCGCGTGCACGTCCACCGTGCTGCTGCTGCCGACGTCGAGCCGGAACAGGCCCTCGTCGGTGCCGTCGAACGAGCCGATGAGCGCGGGCACGGTGCCGTTCATGACCATGGGGAGCGGTTTCTCGCGCCCGTCGTATTTCCAGGTCGACGGGTCGTGCAGCACGAGCACGCTGTCGTCGTAGTCGATCGTGACCACGAACCGGCTGATGACGTCGTAGCCGATGACGCCCGCCATCCGGCGCCACAGCAGTGGCTCGAAGCTCGGGTTCACGTCGAGTGCCGCCACTTTCACGTTCTCCACCTCGATGCCGTCGCCGGAAGCACTCGCCACGCGCAGCGTCGCGAGGTTTGCGAACGAGGCGCCACCTGCCGCGCCCGCGCCCGCGGCCTGCATGCGGCCCTCGGTCTTGATGGCGTGCTCCGCGGCCCAGCTGCTGTCGAGCACGGTGACGCTCGCGCCGGTATCGAACAGGAAGTCCTCGGCAGGACCGCCATTCACGCTGGCTTTGAGCCAGACGTGCCGCGCGCGGTAGTCGAATGGCAGTCGTGCGCGCCCCGGGTCCTTGAGCCAGCGCACGCCGCTCGCCACCTCCCCCGGCGCCGAGAACGCGAGTCCTTCCACCGGAACGTTCGTGAGCACGGTGTCGAACGTGGCGCGCAGTTGGTTCGCGGGCATGCCCACGATGCCGGTCTCGCTCACGAACGACCGCAGCCGTCCGCCGCTGCGACGCCAGTCGAGGAGCCTCGTCGTGACCTCGCGCTGGTCGTCGCGGCCGTCCATGCGGGCGAGCAACCCGGTCTTGGCGCTGAACCACAGTCGTCGCGGTCGCAGCGGGCGCCCGCCGCGCGCGAGATCCGGCGGCATCACCTCGAGCACCGTGTAGCGGTCGAGCGAGTCGCGCTCGTTGCCCGCGTGCGTCACGCTCCCGCCACCCTGGCCGGTCTCGGCCCACCGCTCGAGCTCGAACCACGCGCCGACCAGCGCCTGGTCCAGGTCGTGGTCGGCGAGCACGCGCACGACGCCGGTCGTAGGATCGGTGCGCCACGCCGTCGCGCCATCCACGCCCTCGCGCAGCTTGAACGGCCCCAACTCGGTGACCGCGTAGCGGCGCATCGGTCGCGCGGTCCACGCCGAGAACGCGCCCTCGAACCCGAACGCCTGGACGTGTGCGTGCGAGTAGCCCGTGCTCTCGGCCGCAAAAGCCGGCGCGCCACCCGTGGCGTCGAGGTAGCGCCGGATCACCGCCTCGGCCTCGGGCGGCGCCGATGCGCGCGCGGCGGCCGCGAGGCAGGCGGTGGTGAGCAGGGTAGCGACGAGCGTGGCGGCGGGACGGCGCATCGGGGTTCCTCCAGCGAGGGCGGGCACGGTCGCTTCGAGCATAGGCGAGCGCCGCGGGCGGAGCGAAGCCGGCCCGCCGCGCCGGGGCGTGCCGCGTGCCACGCCGGGCAACGCACCGCGCCGGCCCCGGAGTCCGGGACCGGCGCGCTCAGATCACTTCACGTGCCGCTCAGCGCGCGCGGAAGCTCCAGCCCGCGAGCGCCTTGAAGTCCGGCGAGTCGGAGAAGCCCAGCTTCATCTCGACGAAGAACCGACTCCTGCCCTGCGTGGCCACGTCGGCGCCGGCAAGGAAATGCCCGCCCGCCACCGTGTCGCTGCCATCGGGCCCCGGCCCCGGGTTGTTGAACGACATGAAATGGATGCCCACGCCGCCGCCGATGTACGGTTGCCATTGCGTGCGTGTGTCGAGGCGATAGCGGAAGTCACCATTCAGCGACACCACCGTGCTGTTGTCTCCAAAACCCAGGTCCACGCCGGGCACGAAGTCCAGGTTCGGGGCGACATCGCCCCACTGCAGCTGACCACCGACGACGAACTGGTCCGGACCCGAACTGAATCCGACGTGAGGCCCGTACGCCGCGAACGGACCCGCGAACGAGATCGCGGGAAGCACCGCGAGGATCGCGAGTGCGAGAATGGAACGACGCAACATGGCGAGTCCTTTCCTGTTGGTGTGGTGCGGGGAGCCTTTCGGGGACAGGCGACCACTGTTAGCACGGTGGACCGACCCGACGCAATGCCCGCGATGCCGCGCACCACACATGGACGTGACATGCGCTCGCTCACCCGGAGCGCGCGGCGCCTGTCGTTATCGGCCGCTCGCGACTCGTTCCGCAGTGTGTGTCTCTGTCGCGATCGACGCGTGACTCGAACGCGCGGGCACGTCTGCCCCGCGCTCAGTGCGTCGTGGCCTGCTGATCCGCGGCAGGAGCGGCGCGATCCGCATCGCGCACTGCCGTCACGAGCGGCCCGGTCTCCGCGGCGAGCCCCACCTGGCGATGGCGGATGACGCCTTCCGCGTCCACCACGGTGATGACCGCGGAGTGCGCGATCTCGCCGCCCTCGTCGGGCCGGAACCTCACGCCCAGCACGGCGGCCAGCGTTCGCATGTCCTCCTCGCTCGAGACGAGCAGTATCCAGCGCGTGCTGTCCAAGTCGTGGGCTCGCGCGAACGCCGTCAGCGCCGCCGGCGTGTCCCGCTCCGGGTCGAGCGAGAAGAGCACGAAGCGCGTGCGCGCGCGGAGGTCCTCCGGCAGCGCCCGGTCGAGCGAACGCAGGTCGGCGGTGATGCGCGGGCACACGGACTTGCAGCTCGTGTACACCATGCTCACGACCAGCGGTCGCCCGCGGAAATCCTCGAGGCGCCGCTTGCGGCCGGCGGCATCCGTGAGGCCCAGGTCCAGCTCGTAGAGCGATGGCTCGGTCCGCGGGGCGCTGGCTGTCGCCTGCTCGCGCGGCGATTGGCTCGCGTCGTCTCGCGCCACGCGTCCGGGCGAGCACGCAGACAGTGCTGCGACGACAGCCAGCGCAGGCGCGAACCGCGTCCACAAGGTCGCGCGCATCATGGTGTCGCTCCCGCGCTCACGGGCAGCGAGCGGGCGGTGCGAAAGCCGAGCTGGGCCGTGGTGTAGCGGGCCTCGAGGCTCGCGCGGTAGGCGAACCGCATGAACGCGGCGTAGTCCGCGAAGTCAGCAGCGCCGGAGGCGCCGGCGCCGCAATAGAGCGAGCGCTCGAGCGAGGCGTCGGCACGCGATTCGCCCGAGACCAGGGCCGAGTTGAAGTCGAGCGTCCACTCCCACACGAGCCCGTGCAAGTCCTCCACGCCCCAGGCATTCGGCACCCCCTGACCCACGGCTGGCAACACCGCCGCCGCGGGCCGCGAGTACCACTCGCGCAGGTGCGCGAGGAAACGAGGATCACGCGAGGCGTCCTTGCGCGTCTCGTCCGCAGCAGCCGCGAGCTCCCATTCGGCCAGCATGGGAAGCCGACCGCCGTGCGACGCCGCGTAGGCGCGCGCTGCGAACCACGACACGTAGACGACCGGGCTCCGACTCGGCGCTCGCGGCCCTGTGTCCAGGTCGTCGCGCCAGTGCCGGAGGTAGCTCTCATCGGCGAACAATCGCGACACGCGCGAGCGTCGCCACTCGGGATGCGCGCGCACGAACTCCAGGTATTCGCCGTTCGTGACCGGCCGGCGGTCCAGCTCGAACGGCGTCACCGTCATCGCCACCGTGCGCTTGAGGATGGTGTCGCGCGCGGTCCCGCGCACCGGCTGGCGGTAGAGCGGCCGGTAGCGTCCACCCTCGATGCGCACGCGATCGGCGGCGTGCGCGCCCGACGAGACGAGCGCACACAGGACGAGTGCCGCGAGCGCCGCCTCCCACGGCGCTCCTCCTCCAGCCCTCGCCCGGTGCGTTCGCATGGTCACTTCTTCGCGGGTTTCCGGGCGGCGGCGACCTGCTCGGGCTTCACCTCGTGACCGGCGTTCCCCCACTTGCTGTAGACGAACGTCAGCACGTTGGCCACTTCCTCGTCGGGGAGGTTCAACGCCGGCATCTGGCTCGTGAATCGCTTGCCGTTCACCGTGATCGTTCCCGTGAGTCCAGTCGACACCGCGCGCATGGCGCGCACGGGGTCCGCGTTCAGGAAGTCGGAGCCGGCGAGCGGAGGGAACGCGCCCTCCACGCCTAAGCCGCTCGGCTGGTGACACGCAGCGCAGATGTTGTTGTATACGCGTTCGCCATGCGCGATGCGCTCGGCCTTGTTTGCCGCCGGCACTTGGCGCGGCGCCTCGCCCAGGCTCTGGATGGCGCCGCCCTCGGGCTGGTAGACCTCGTCCGACTGCTTGCCCGAGTACACCATCTTGTCCTCGGCGCCCTCCACCTTGAGCATGCCGAGCGAGCCCTTGTTGAACGTGCGGAAGATGGAGTGGTCCACCAGGATGAACGTGCCGGGGGCCTCCACTTTGAACTCGACGATCGCCGATCCACCCGCGGGCACCAGCGTGGTCTGCACGTTCGAGTTCTTGAGATCACCGCCCTCCACGTACACCGCGTCGAAGATCTCGCCGATGACGTGGAACGACGACACCAGGTTCGGCCCGCCATTGCCGATGAACAGCCGCACCGTCTCGCCCATCTTCGCCTTGAGCGCGTTGTCACCGGTCAACGACCCTTCGGCACCATTGAACAGCACGTAGTCGGGCTCTTCACGGATCGCCTTCTCCATGTCGAATGGCTGGAGGCCGGGCGCGCCGTGCCGGCCCTTCGTGTAGAAGTCACCCTGCATGACGTAGTACTCGCGATCCACCTTCGGCAGCCCGCCGGCCGGCTCCACGAGGATCAGGCCGTACATGCCGTTGGCGATGTGCATGCCGACCGGCGCCGTGGCGCAGTGATACACGTAGAGCCCGCGATTCAGCGCCTTGAACGAGAACATCGACTCGTGGCCGGGT
>JAHFBX010000007.1 GCA_023249815.1 Candidatus Eiseniibacteriota bacterium | reverse complement strand
CGCACGCGCGCCGCGCGCCCACGCCGCCGCAGCCTCGGGGGTGCGATGCGCCGAGCGCACCGCCAGCTCGGAGCTCACGCCGAAGTCGGCGAGCACCTTCACCGCTTCGTCCATCACGGCACGGTCGGATTCACTCCCCATGACGATGCCGACGCGAGGCCCGGACTTGGCCCGGCTCATGCCGTCCTCGCGATCCCGGCGTGAGGTGCCGCGATGTCGCCCCGACTCCGCCAGCCGCTGCCGGACAGCGTGGCGCGCGCCGCCTCCACGCGCTGCCGCGCGCTCTCGAGCGTCGCGCCGAGCGCGGTGAGGTAGACGGCGCGACCGCCGCGCACGACCCATTCCCCCGCCTCGCGCTCCGTCGCCGCGTGGAACACCAGCACGCCCTCCCGCTCCACCGCATCGAGCCCTCGCAACACCCCTCCTCCCCGCACGTCGTCCGGGTAGCCTTGGTCCACGAGCGCCAGCGTCACCGCCGCGCCTGGCTCGCGCCGGATGGCCGAGGGTTCGAGCGCGCCGCGGGCGGCGCGGGCGAGCAGCTCGCCCAGCGAACCTCCCACCAGCGGCAGGATGCTCTGCGTCTCGGGATCGCCGAAGCGCGCGTTGAACTCCACCACCTGCGGGCCGCGTTCCCCGAGCATGACACCAGCATACAGGGCGCCGCGATAGGGCGTCCCGCGCGCGGCGAGCGACTTGAGAATCGGCGTCATGACGCGCTCGGAGACCTGCTGCTCGACGTCACGCGTCACCGCGGGCGTGGGCGCGAACGACCCCATCCCGCCGGTGTTCGGGCCCGCGTCGCCGTCGAACGCCCGCTTGTAGTCGCGCGCCGCCGGTAGGAGGACATGGCGTTCGCCGTCGCAGATCCCGATCACGGAGGCTTCCTCGCCCTCGAGGAATCGCTCGAGCACGACGCGGCGGCCGCTCCCGCCAAAACGACCGCCCTCGAGGCAGTCACGCACGAACGCCTGCGCCTCGGCGCGATCCGAGGTGACGCGCACGCCCTTGCCGGCCGCGAGGCCGTCCGCCTTGACCACCCAGCGTGGCCCCAGCCGGTCGAGCGCGGCGAGCGCGAGCGAGACATCGTCGTGCGCCTCGGCCGCCGCGGTCGGCACGCCGGCCTCGAGCATGAGCTGCTTCGCGAACCACTTGCTGGATTCGAGGCGCGCTGGCTCGCGTGCCGCGCCCGAGACGGCGAAGCCGGCTTCAGCGAGCGCGTCCGCAACGCCCGCGGCGAGCGGAGCCTCCGGGCCCACGACCACGAGCGACACCGCCTCGCGCCTCGCGAGCTCGACCACCGCGCGCGCGTCCTCGGCGTCGACGGCCAGGCGGCGGAACGCCTGCGCCATCCCCGCATTGCCGGGCGCGACGATCACTTCGGGGCGTTCGGGGTCCTTGGCGAGGCGCCAGGCGAGCGCGTGCTCGCGGCCACCGGCACCGAGGACCAGGATGCGAGCAGGCATGAGCCGAATCTAGTCGACTTGGCGGCCATGTGCACGGCCGGGGCTCACGCGCCGTGCGGTGGGCAAGCAGCCTCGCGCGCGAGCGTGTCGAAACGTGCCCGCCCGCCCGCCGCGGACACCCGGCCCGCGGGATCCCAAGTGAGCGTCAGGTCCACTCCCACGCGCGCCTCGACGGCGAGCGACCATTCGACCGCGGCGCGTTCGCCACCCCGGCGTCGCGCCTCGCGCCACGCGGCCACGGTCGCGCGCGCGGCCGCGCCGGGTGCGAGCAGGAACGGACCGCCGTGCACGGCACCCGACGCCGCGTACCCGGGGCCCACGCACACGATCGCCTCCGCCTCGCGGAGCTCGTCGTCTAACTCGATCGCTGCGCCGCGCTCGTCATGCCCGGCGGTGAACGACGCCATGTCGGGGTCGTGAGCCAGCACCGGCACATGCAACGCCTCGCGCCACGCAGCGACGTCCACGGCAGGCCTCGAACCATCGGCGTGAACCCCCAGCACGAACTGCCGGCCGCGCGGCACACCGACGGCGTCGAGCGCCGCGATCAACTCTTCGAGCGCCACGCGCACATGCGGCGTGCGAGCTTCGGCAGCATCGGCGATCAGCGCGGTGACGAGCGGCGCCGGGAAGCGCCCTGCCAGCGAGCCGCCCTCGGGTCGCGCCAGCGCCGCGCGCACCGCGGCGCGGAACGCGCCGGGCTCGGCGATCACGGGCGCGGTGTTCGTGCGGCCAGCTCCTCGCGCAGCAGGCGCTGCAGCACCTGCGGCACCGCCTGCCCGCCGCTTTTCTTCATGGCCTGGCCGACCAGGAAGCCGAATGTCGCATCGCGTCCGGCGAGCACCTGCGCCACGGGCCCAGGATTCTCGTCCAGCACCGCGCGCACGATCGGCAGCAGCTCCTCGTCGCCGCCGGCGACGCGCACGCCATGGCGCTCGAGCAGCTCGGCCACCGAGCCGTCCTGCTCGAGGAACCACGCGAACACCTGCTTCGCCACGGGTCCGGGCAGCTCGCGCGCGGCGACGCGCGCGAGCAGCTCGCGCAGGCGCGGCGCGGGCACGCGCGCGGCCCATTCCGCGACGCTCCAATCGCGAGTCTTGAGTACGCGCATCACCTCGGTCATCACCCAGTTGCTCGCGAGCTTCGGTTCGCCGGGCGGCACGCACGCCTCGTAATAGTCCCCGAGGTCGCGGCTCTCGGTGAGCACGGCGGCATCGTAGGCCGGCAGCTCGAGCGCGTCGCGATAGCGCGCCTCGCGCGCCCACGGCAGCTCCGGCGACGCGGCGGTGGCCTCCGCGCGCTGGGCCTCGCTCACGCGCAGCACCGGCAGGTCGGGGTCCGGGAAATACCGGTAGTCGTGCGCGTGCTCCTTCATGCGCATGACCGCGAGCCGCTCGTGGTCGGCGTCGTAGAGCAGCGTGGCCTGGCGCACGCGCTCGCCCGCGTCCAGGAGCGCGGTCTGACGCGCGATCTCGGCGGCGACGCCGCGTTCGACTCCCTTGATGCTGTTCAGGTTCTTCAACTCCGTCTTGGTGCCGAGCGTCGTGCTCCCGGTCGGACGCAGGCTCACGTTCGCGTCGCAGCGAAGCTGCCCCTTCTCCATGTCGCCGTCCGAGACGCCGAGCCAGCGAACCAGGCGTCGGAGCTCGGTCAGGAACGCCGCGCACTCGGCGGGCGAGCGCAGCACCGGCTCGGTGACCAGCTCGAGCAGCGGAACGCCGGCACGGTTCAGGTCGACGCGCGACCAGCGACGATCGCCCTGCCGCTCGGGATGGAACGACTTCCCGGCGTCCTCCTCGCAATGGATGCGGGTGAGCGCAATCGCGCGCCCCCCGCCCTCGCGCGCGAGCGGCAGCGCGCCGCCCTCGCACAACGTACGCTCGTACTGCGTGATCTGGTAGTTCTTCGGCATGTCGGGATAGAAGTAGTTCTTGCGCGCGAACACGCTCTCCGCGCGGATCGTGCAGCCGAGAGCAACGCCCAAGCGCAACGCGAACGCGAGCGCGGCGGCATTCGTCCGCGGCAGCGCGCCCGGGAGTCCGAGGCACACCGGGCAGACGTTCGTGTTCGGCTCCGAGCCGTACGCCACCGGGCAGCCGCAGAACATCTTGGTCCGCGTGCGGAGCTGGACGTGACACTCCAGGCCGATCACCGCTTCCCAGGCCACGCGAACTCCTTCTCATGCCCCGGGGGGATGTTCCGCTCGTCGCCTTCCGCTTCGAGCGCGCGGGCCGCGCGCAGCAGCACGGGTTCGGCGTCCGCCGGGCCCACCAACTGCACCGAGACCGGCAGCCCGCTCGCCTCGAGCCCCATGGGCACCGACAGCCCCGGGATGCCCGCGAGGTTGGCGCCGATCGTGAACACGTCGGAGAGATACATCGCGAGCGGGTCCGCGGTCTTCTCCCCGAGCCGGAACGGCAGCGACGGCGTCACCGGCATGAGCATCCAGTCGCAGCGCGCGAACGCCGCCGCGTACTCGTGCGCGATGCGCGTGCGCGCCCGCTGCGCTTTGAGGTAGAACGCATCGTGGTAGCCCGCCGAGAGCGCGTAGGTGCCGAGTAGGATGCGGCGGCGGACCTCGGGACCAAACCCCGCGCCGCGCGTGCGCGTGTAGAGCGTCGCCAGTTCGTCCGAGCGCATGCGCAGCCCGTAGCGCACGCCGTCGAACCGCGCCAGGTTGCTGCTCGCCTCGGCGGTGGCGAGCAGGTAGTAGGCCGCGACGGCGAACGCTCCGGGCAGGAACTCGAACGGGACGCGCGTGGCCCCGGCGCGCTCGAGCCAGCTCGCGGCGCGCTCGAGGGCAGCGACGATGGCGCCGTCCACGCCCTCGCGCCACAGGTTCGCGGGCCAGCCGAAGCGCAGGCCGCGCACGCCGGCCGCCCAGCCGCTCACGTCGGGCGCCGGCCCCTCGAGCATGCTCGCGTCGAATGGATCCGATCCCGCGACCGCGCGGTAGACCTCCGCCACGTCGCCGACGTGACGCGCGAACACGCCGACCTGGTCGAGCGACGAGCCGAACGCGACCAGGCCATAGCGCGACAGCCGGCCGTACGTGGGCTTCAATCCATAGACACCGCAGAACGCGGCGGGCTGGCGGACGGATCCGCCCGTGTCGCTCCCCAACGCCACGGGTACCAAGCCATACGCCACCGCCGCGGCGGGCCCGCCGGAGGAGCCCCCCGGGACGCGCGAGGGGTCGTAGGGATTGCGCGTCGGGCCGAACGCGCTCCACTCGGTGGACGAGCCCATCGCGAATTCGTCCATGTTGCCCTTCCCCACCACCACGGCGCCCGCCTCGCGCAGTCGACGGACGACCGTGGCATCGTACGGCGATCTCCAGCCTTCGAGGATGCGCGAGCCGCACGTCGTGGGATGGTCCACGGTGCACAGGTTGTCCTTGAGCAGCACCGGCACGCCGGCGAGCACCCCATCACGCGGCACGCGCGCGGCCGCAGCCTTCCGTGCGCTCGCGTCGCTCGCGAGCAGCGCGTGCACCTCGCCCTCGAAGCGCGCGCCGGGACCCGCGAAGCCCGCGTCCGCCGCGTCGCCCGGCGACAGGCTGCCGTCGCGAACCGCCGCCGCCACCTCGCGAGCCGAAAGCCGCCAGGGCGCAGGTCCGCTCACGGCTCCAGGTTCTCCACGACGGGCGGCACGATGAAGTAGCCGAACTCGGCCTCGGGAGCGGACGCGGTCGCGGCCCCGGGCTCGAGGGTGCGGCCGTCGGGCAGGTCCGCGCGAAGCGCCGCGTGCGGTGGCGCGAACGCGGTGGGCTCGAGCCCTTCGAGATCGAGCTCGTCCAGGCGGGCCACGAAGTCGAGCACCTGCGAGAGCTGGGCGGCGACACGGTCCAGCTCGGACTCCGGCAGGTCGAGCCGCGCCAGCTCCGCGATGCGCGCCGCCTCGGCACGATCAATCGCCATCGCCCGCTCCCGTCACGAAGCGCGCCAGCACCTTCTTGACCGCGCTCGTGAATCGCACGGTGAGTTTCATGTCGGGGCCATCACCGTCCGCCTCGACCACGGTGCCCGCGCCGAACTTCTCGTGCATCACGCGCCGGCCCACCGCCCGGCGCGCGTTCGCGCTCCTGCCGCTCGGCACGCGCGGCAAGCCGGACCGCGTCGCGCTGTCGTCCAGCACATCGTCGCGAGCCTCGTCGGGCGCGTCGTCGTCCGCGTGCCGCCGCGACGCTCGCCAGCCGTTACTGAAGCTGCGCCCGTTGGCACCGCGTGCCTCGCGAGCACGCCCGCTCGAACGCGGCGCCTCGCGTTCGAGCAGATGATCGGGCACCTCGCCGACGAAGCGCGACACGCTCGCTCCCCACGCTCCGTCGAATCGCCGCCGGTAGGCGGCGGCCGTGAGCAGCACTTCGTCGCGCGCCCGGGTGAGCGCCACGTAGAACAGCCGGCGTTCCTCCTCGAGCTGGTCGCTCCGCTCGAGCGAGGAGGCGTGCGGCAGCAACCCCTCCTCGAGACCCGCGACCGCGACCGCGTCGAACTCGAGGCCCTTCGCGTTGTGCACCGTGAGCAGCAGCACGCGATCGCCGTCCGTCGTGCGGTCGGCGTCGGTCAGGAGCGAGCACTCCGAGAGCCAGTCCAGCAGGCCACCGGCCGGCGGATCCTCGGAGCCCTCGGTGGCCTTCGCCGCGAACATCACGGCCGCCACGCCCAGCTCTTCCACGTTCGCGCGCCGCTCCGCCAGGTCCTCGCCGCCCGAGACGTCCATGTGCTCGAGGTAGCCGCTGCGTTCGAGCAACAGCGCGAACACGCGATCCACCGGCTCGTCTCGCCTTGAGCGCAGCTCGTCCATGAGCGCCACGAACTGCGTGGCTCCGGCTCGCGCCGCGCCGCGCAACCTGCCCGCCGCGGCCAGCTCGCGGAGTACCTGGACCGGCTCGGCGCCGGGACGCTCGAGCCGCGCGCGCACCTGCGCTTCCACCGCCGGCCCGAGCCCGCGGCGTGGCGTGTTCCAGGACCGGAAGAACGACGCCGTGTCCTGCGGGTTCACGGCGAGCCGCAGGTAGGCGAGCAGGTCCTTCACCTCGCGGCGCTGGAAGAACGACACACCGCCCACGATCTCGTAGGCGTGCCCGGTCTGGCGCAACTCGGTCTCGAGCGCGCGCGACTGCGCGTTCGTGCGATAGAGCACGGCGCAGTCGGAGAGCCGGCGGCCGCGCGACGTCTGCTGCTCGAGCCATTGCCGCACCCGGCGCGCCTCCTCCAGTTCGTCCGCGGCGAGCACGAACCGAAGCAGCGCGCCGGCCTCGCGCTCGCACCACAGCGTCTTCCCCTTGCGCGCGACATTGTGCTCGATCACCGCGTTCGCAGCCTCGAGGATGTTGCCCGTGCTGCGATAGTTCTGTTCGAGCCGCAGTGTCAGGGCACCCGGGAACGCCTGCTCGAAGTCGAGGACGTTCGCGAGGTCGGCACCGCGCCAGCCGTAGATGCTCTGGTCGTCGTCCCCGACCACGAATACGTTTCCGTGCACGCCACCGAGCGCCTGGACGAGTCGGAACTGCGCGTGGTTCGTGTCCTGGTACTCATCCACCAGCACGTGCTCGAACCGCCTGGACCAGCGTGCTCCCGCGTCGGGATGCTCGAGCCACAGCCGCACGGTCTCGCCGATCAGGTCATCGAAGTCGAGCGCGCCGGCGCGGCGCAGCGCGGCCTGGTAGCCGGCGTAGAGCGTGGCGACGTGGCGGTCGAAGTCGGTCATCGCCGCTTTCGCGGCCTCTTCCGGGCGAACGAGCGCGTTCTTGGCGTCGGAGATGCGGCCGAGCACGACGCCAGTGCGGTACACGGTGTCGGGGAGCGCCGCGGCGCGGATCAGCTCACGCAGCACCTCCTCCTGGTCGTCGCGGTCGTAGATGCTGAACCCAGGCGGCAGGCCGAGCGTGCCGGCCTCGCGCCGCAGGATGCGAAGCGCCGTGGCGTGGAACGTGCCGATCCACAGCCGGCGCGCCACGGGGCCCAGGTCGGCCTCGATGCGTCCGCGCATCTCGCGCGCGGCGCGATTCGTGAACGTGAACGCGAGCACGGCCTCGGGCGCGACACCGCGCGCGAGCAGCCGCGCGACGCGCCCGGTCAGGACACGCGTCTTGCCGGACCCGGCGCCGGCGATGACAAGCGCGGGCCCGCGTTCATGCTCGACGGCGGCAAGCTGTGCGGGATTAAACGGCATGACGCTCAACGAACGCTCCACGCGAGGGTTCCGACGCTTGGGGACCACCGCAATCTATCGCAAGCTATGCACGGGCTCCACACGGCGGGCGCGGTCTCCCTCCTGCGCTTACCGGCTATTCGCGCAGCTCACGTCCCCTTCTGCGATCACCTGCGACTCAACCGGCCCTCGTCTCCTTCTGCGCACACCTGCGACTCACGCAGGGCCGAGGGGGCAGGTGGGACGAGGGCGGGTATCCGCCGTAGGCGGATGCCCCCTCGTCCCACGTGAGTCGCAGGTGCCCGCAGAAGTGCCGTTCACGCCCCACGTGAGTCGCAGGTGTCCGCAGAAGCAACAGCAGCCTGCGCGGAAGCGTTCACTTCACGAACAGCATCTCGCGGTACTTTGGCAACGGCCAGGTCTCGTCGTCGACCAGCGTCTCCAGGTGATCCGCCGCTTCGCGAACCTCCTGCATCAGCGGACGCAGCTTCGACGAAAGCAGGCGGCATGTCGCCAGCTCGTCGTGACCGCCGTGCGACTCGGCCAGGGCCGCCTGGATGCGCGCCACACCGTCCTGCACCGCTTCCAGGCCCGAGGCCAGCGCCGTCACCCGCTTGCCGTAGGACGAGCCCTTCGCCGTGCCCGCGGCCTCCGAGAGCACGCGCCATGCCGCGCCCGTCGCCGCGAGCTGGCGTTCGGCGACGGGCACCACCGCCGACGTGAGCATGTCGAGCAGCGTCTCCGCCTCGAGCGTCACCTGCTTCAAGTACCGCTCCGCCGAGACGTTGAAGCGCGCGTCCACCTCGAGCTGCGACAGCACGCCCGTGTCGACGAGGAAGCGGTGATGCTCCGGCTTCATGACCTCCGCGAGCGCCGCCGGCGTGTCGGCCAGGTTCGGGAGCCCGCGCCGCGCCGCCTCGGTCTTCCACTCCTCGGAGTAGCCGTTCCCCTCGAATCGCACGGCCGCGGTCTCGGTGAACACCTCGCGCAGAAGCTCGGCCACGGCCTGGTCGCGGTGCTTGGGATCGCTGTCGAGCTTTCGCTTGAGTCGCTCGCTCATCTCGTGCAGGGCCGACGCCGCCGCCGCGGTGAGCACCGTCATCGGCACGGCGCAGTTCATCGAGCTGCCCACGGCGCGGAATTCGAACTTGTTGCCCGTGAACGCGAACGGCGAAGTGCGGTTGCGATCGGTGTTGTCCTTTGCCACCGACGGCAGCTTGGCCACGCCCATCTCGATCAGGAAGTGCTCGGGGTCCTTCGACGCCTCGCCCGTCATGAGCCGCTCGAGGATCCCGGTGAGCTGCTCGCCCACGAACGCCGACAGGATCGCGGGCGGCGCCTCGTTCGCCCCGAGGCGCAGGTCATTGTTGGCCCCGGAGACCGACCAGCGCAGCGCCACGGCGTGGTCGTGCACCGCCTTCAGGCAGACCGCGAGGAACGCGAGGAATCGCAGGTTCTGGTGTGGGGTCTTGCCCGGATCGAGCAGGTTCTCGCCACGATCCGTGGACATGGACCAATTGCAGTGCTTGCCGCTGCCGTTGATGCCCGCGTAGGGCTTCTCGTGCAGCACGCAGACGAAGTCGTGCCGAAGCGCGACGCGACGCGCGACGTCCATCCCGAGCACGTTGTGGTCGTTCGCGAGGTTCACGTCCTCGAAGATGGGCGCCATCTCGAACTGCATCGGCGCCACCTCGTTGTGCCGTGTCCGCACCGGGATGCCGAGGCGGTAGAGCTCGTACTCCATCTCCTCCATGAACGCGAGCACACGTGCTGGGATGGAGCCGAAGTAGTGGTCCTCGAACTGCTGGTGGCGGGCGGAACTCGCGCCGAGCAGCGTGCGCTCGGACAGGACCAGGTCGGGGCGCAGCGCGTGATGCGTGCGGTCCACGAGGAAGTACTCCTGCTCGCAGCCGAGCGTCGCGGACACGCCCTTCACGTCCACGTCACCCAAGAGCTTCAAGAACGCGGTGGCGTTCCGCGACAGCGACTCGATCGAGCGGAGCAGCGGCGTCTTGTGGTCTAGGGAATGCCCGTGATAGCTGATGTACGCGGACGGGATGCACAGCGTGCGCCCGTTCGCGCTCTCGACCAGGAACATCGGCGAGCTCGGATCCCAAGCCGTGTAACCGCGGGCCTCGAACGTGCTGCGCATGCCGCCTGACGGGAACGAGCTGGCGTCCGGCTCGCTCTGCCAGAGCTGCGAACCCGAGAACCTCTCGAGCACGCGCAGTTCGCCGGCCATCTGCACGTTCAGGTCCGCGAAGCTGTCATGCTTCTCGGCGGTCAGTCCCGTCATGGGCTGGAACCAGTGCGTGAAGTGCGTGGCGCCGTGCGACACGGCCCAGTCCCGCGCCACCGAGGCGACGGTGTCAGCCACCTCGCGCGTCAGCACGGTGCCATGACGCAGCGTCGAGACCAGCGCGTTGTACACCTCCCGCGGTAGGCGCTCGCGCAGCTTGATGAGGTCGAGGACGTGCCGCCCAAAGTAGCTGCTCACCGGGGCGCGGTGGCCGTCCGGGAGACGCGGGGCGTCGAACGTGCGGGGTTGACGCGCGCTCACGTCGAGGCGCGCCAGATTCCGGGGCGAAGTCATACGGGACTCCCATGGAAGACCACGACGAGCGAACCCGTCGCGATCGGTTGAAGAGCGTGGAGCCGCCGCGAGCCCGTCATGACCCGCGCACGACCCCCTCCGTGGCCTGCATCCTACACGAGGAGTCATCGGCCGCGCGACGCGGGGACTGCACACGCGCCCCGCGGGGCCGGGTGAAGCGCTCTCCGGGACCCCGGCGGCCCCGGAGAGGTCAGACCTAGAACTCGGGGCCGATGCTGAAGTGCCAGCGCGGCCGAGCGACGCGGTCCAGGTCGGTCGCCCACCCGACGTCGAGCTTCATCGGCAGCCCGAGGAGCCACGAGCGGATGCCGGTGCCGAACGAGAAATACGGGTCGCGCAGGTGACGGCCTCGCTCGTCCTGCACCGAGAAGCGTGGCGAGGTGCCGTCGTTCCACACCGTGCCCAGGTCGGCGAACAGTGCGCCGCGGAGCCGCATGTTGCCGAGCGGCAGCGGGCCGACGACGCCCAGGTCCTCGACGAACGGGAAGCGCAGTTCGAAGTTCGCCATGGCGAGACGCGTGCCGATCAAGTCGAAGTCCGGGAAGCCGCGCAGCGTCGAGAAGCCGCCGACGCGGAACGCCTGCGGGTCCTGGCCGCCGCTCGCGCCACCCAGGAACCGGGTCGCGAACGAGTAGCCGTGGGTCAGGTCCGAGTAGCGCCGGATATCGAACGTGCCGGTGTGGTAGGCGAGCCCGTTCGCGAACCACGCGAACGACGGGCTGTAGGTGACGTTCCAGCGGCCGCCGTTGACGGGGCCGCTCGAGCCGAACAGCGAGTTGTCCCCCACCAGCGACAGCGACGGCGAGCTCGCCGAGCGGTAGATACGGTCGGTCGCGTAGTAGGTGTCGTCCGCGCGCCGCCGGAAGAACTGCTCCTCCACGAACATCTGCGTGAACTGCGCTTCGACGCGGCGGAAGCGGTCGAACGGATAGCTCACACCCGCGAGCCCGCCGAACGTGCGCTCCGAGAACAGCTCCGCGCTGCCGAGCTGCTCGCCGAGCGTCGTGACGCGCGATTCGAAGTAGTTCTTGAAGTGGAACACGCCGAGGCTCCAGTCGAGCCGGCGCGGCAGCACGTTGTAGATGAGCAGCGCGTTCGCGTCCGAGAGCGAGTTCGAGAACACGTCGCCCGCGAAGTAGAGGTTGTGGTCGCCGAGGAAATCACTGAACAGGATCTGCGTGGAACCCGCGAACCCGAAACTGCTGGCCGCGAGCGCGCCGACCTGCACGGCCTCGGGCGCCAGCCGCCAGCGGTAGGGCGTCGGCTTCTGCCCGAGCACGCTGTCCGAGAGCGCGAACGGCCCGCCGCGCTCGACGAGCGGCGTGAGCGCCGGGCGCACGGCGCGCGCGGTGTCAGGCGGCGGCGGTGGCGCCGGCATCGGGAAGCCGCCTCCATCCCAGGGTGGCGGCTCTAACGCGACCGGACCCAGTGGCCCTCGCGGCTCGACCGTGTGCCCGCCGCGCCGGCCGCCCGACGCGCGCGTCGTGTCCGGCGACGTGATCGAGTCCGGCGCCACGGAGAAGAGCGCGGCGGAGCGTGGCACCTCTTCGGGACCCCTCGCCTTGCCGGAACGCGCCTCCTCGAGCGACAGCACGGCCGCCGGCGCGTGCTTCTTCAGACGTTTTACGACCGGGTCGAGCGTGAGCGGCTCCTGGACGGAGAAGATGTCGTACCCGCCGCGGTCGAACGCGGCGAACACGAGCCGATCGTTCTGGCGCGACCAGGACAGCGACTGCACGCCACCAGTCAGGTCCGTGAGCTGCGTGACGCTGCTGTCGGCCATGTCGTAGAGCGCCAGGTTCGGCGTGCCGCTCCGGTCCGTGATGAACACGAGCCGGCGGCCGTCCGGCGACCAGGCCGGGGCGTGGTCGTCGCCCGCGGTGTCGAGCAGCAGCCGCGTCTCGCGCGAGGCCAGGTCGAACTCGAAGAGCCCATAGCGGCCGAAGCCCGACGCGGGCGGTTCCGGACGCAGCACGACCGGCGCCAGTCGGTCTGAGGCGAACGTGATGCGCTTCCCATCCGGCGACCACGTCGGCTCCTTCTCGTCCCACGAGTCGTCCGTGAGCCGCGAGGACTCTCCGGTGCGGGCGTGCACGAGCCACAGGTCCGAGCGCCCGTGCTGCAGTCCTAGCACGACGATGGAATCCGAGACTGGCGACCACGTCGGGTACGAGATCTCGTCGCACGGCATGTCCAGCCGCTGGAGCACACGTCCATCGTTGGCGTCGACGACGTAGAGCCGGTCCTTCCCCTGGCTGCCCGCCACGAACGCGAGGCGGTTGCCATCGGGCGACCACGCGATGGACGTGCGCAGCAGCGGGAACGCCTCGAACGCGACGTTTCGCTCACCCCGCACGATGCGGCGCAGTACCCGGCCGTCGTAGGCGGACATCAGGAACACGTCCGTGTACTGGCGGCGATCGCTGAAGTAGGCGATGCGGTCGCCCTGTGGCGACACGGACGGCCAGAAGTTGAGTGCGCTCTCGTCGCGCCGGTGGTCCGTGAGCCGACGCCCGAACGCCTCGGGGTGGTCGAGCCGGGCGAGCGTGGGCCAGTAGCGCTTGCGCAGCATCTCGCGCCACTGCTCATCGAAGCGTTTCGGCGACAGGCCGTACGTGCGCTGAAATGCGCGCTCGAAGTTGTGCGTCTGCCGGGCTCGGCGCAACAGGTCGCGGAACCGATCCTCGCCATGCCGTTGGATCAGGTAGTCCACGGCGGACTGGCCCATCTTGTAGACGAGGAAGCCGCCCGCGTACTCCAGCGGCGGCAGGTAGCCGGTGAGCGCGCCGTCGCGAACGAACATCTCGGCTTCGCCGTTCATCCCCTGCGAGAAATACTCCGCCATGCCCTCCGCGAACCACAACGGCACCTGGAACAGGCCCTGGCCCGAGAGCAGCGACACGCCCGGCGCGTTGTAGAAGATGTCGAACTGGAATGCGTGCACGAGCTCGTGCACGAGGACGTGGCGGAAATCCTCGTACGAGCCCGAGAACGGCACCACGACGCGGTCGCGCAGCGCCTCGGTGAAACCGCCCGTCGAGCCGTCGATCAGGTCGCGCGTGATGTTCGTCTGGCTGAAGTCGTGGTGCGAGGCATAGAGCACGATCGGGATGCGCTTGCTGAGCGTGTGCCCGGTGCGCTGCGTGAACACCGCCTGGGTCTTCTCGGCCAGGTCCAGCGTGCGCATCGCCAGGCTGTCCGCGCCCTCGTCGAAGAACACCTCGAAGTGATCCGAGCTGATCGACTTCCAGTCATGGTCCCGGTACTGCACCTTGTTCTGGCCGAAGTACTGCGCGCGCGCCGCGCCGGACCAGACCGCGAGGCTCGCCAGCGCCAGTGTCACGAACGTGAACCGAATCCCCCGAGACCCCATGCCACGAATCCTTTCTCCCCCGGCCGTCTTCACCGCGTACACCGCTGACCCGCTTTCCGTTCCCCGACCCGACCCCGGCGTCGCCATCAGTACTCCCATCGCGCCTTCAAGTTGAGATTGTAGTCCGTATTCGGCTGCGCCGGGCCGACGATGGTGCCGCGTCGCCGCGAGACGCCGCTCGTCACGTAGATGAATCGATTGATGCGGTACTCGGCCTCGACGTTCTGTTCGAAAAGATCGGTGGGGTCCGACCGGATCGCACTGTTCGGCGTCTTGCCCAGCCCCGGCACCCGCTGACGATAGCGGAGTGCCAGTTTGTCCGTGACCTGCGAACCCACGCCCACGACCAGCTCGCCCTCACCCGAAAGCACGCCGCCGCGATCGCGCTGCAGCTCCCACTCGGTGATGGCGCCGCGGAAGAACTCCGACATGCTCGCCGAGAGCTGGGCGTTCAGTTGTCGGGTGAAATAGTTGTCAACCAGCGGATTCGCCGAGTAACCCCGACCACTATTGTCGCGGAGGGTGCCGACGGTGAGCCCTTCGAGGATGCTGCGCTGATCGGCGTCGGGGTTCGAACTCGTCAGTGAGATGACGGGCTTGCTCGATCGCCCGGTGAGCTGGGCGGTGATGGTCTCCTGCTCCGAGCGCGTGTCGGCGCCACTCGGCCGCAGCTTCGTCTCCGCGGCGATGTCGAGCAGCGGGTCGACGCCCTGCTGGTTGTCGAACGTCAGGTCGGCGTTCAAGATCTTGAACCGATTCGAGAGGAACCAGTAGGTGCCCCGCAGCGCGTGCATCTCGCCGTAGAGCAGGAGCGAGTCCGGCGTCTGCTGGAGATCCAGGTCCACGTCGAACTCCATGTCGGCATCGGGCGTGCGCCAGCGCAGGTTGTTATTCGCCTCGGCGCGGATGCGATAGGTCCAGTAGAGCGGCTGCGTCGTGGCCGCGCGCTTCTGCACCTCGCTCTGGTTCGCGAAGTCGAACTCGATGACACCGCGCTTGATGCGCGCCGAGCCCGTCACCTGCGGCAGGCGCTCGCCGCCGACGCGCGGGCCGTCGCTCACGACGAAGTCCCCGTCGAACAGCACCGCGTAGAGCCCCTCCTCGGCGGCGGCGAAGTCGCGCATGGTCATGCCGAAGCGGTAGCTCTGGAGCTTGCCTCCGTCCAGCAGCACGAGACCCTTGGACCACAGCCGGCCGGTGCGCCCCTGCCGCGCCCACAGCGTGTCGAGCGTCAGGCGGGATTGGTCGAAGTGGAGGTCGGCGCCGAGCCCCTCGATGACCTCGCTCCGATTGGCCGGACGCACGAGACCGTCGCGGATGCGCGCGCTGCCGGTGACGCGCGGTGTCCGCGTCGTGCCGGCGATCTCGGCGGAAAGCTCGAACTTTCCGCGCGCCGACTGGAGCTGCGGCACGATCAGCGGCAGCACCTGGAGGTCGCCGCCCGGGATGTCCACGCGGCCACGGAGCGCCTGGTCCGGCACGGAGACCGGCCGGCCGAGCGCCAGGTCCAGCGGCAGGGAGAGCCGCGCGCTCGACTCCACGTTCTGCATGCGGGCCCGGACGTCGGTTGCTTCGACGCGGCCGTCGGCGTAGCGCGCGCGCACGTCCACGCGCTCGGTGCGGATCTCGCGCCAGCCGAGGCGGTCGCCCCGCGCCTGCACGTCGAGCACCGGTGCCGCGGGCCGGCCCGAGAGCGCGAGCGTGCCGGAGACACTGCCATCCCAGCCCTGCGCGTCGGGCACCACGCTCGAGAGCGGCGCGATCGGGAACGCGGCGGCGGTGGCGTGGCCGCGCCACGCGCCGGCGTCACGCGTCCAGCGCAACAGCGCCGTGGGCGAGAGCGAGTCTGGGAACGGGGCCGACGTCCGTTCCACCGCCCCGGCCGCGCGAAACGTTCCACCCTCGAGCGTGAAACGGCCATCCTCGAGCTCGAGCCGGTGCGGTGCACCCGCAAGGATGATCGCCACGGAATCCGCGCGATGGCCGCTCCACGCCGGCTTGCTCGCGCGCGCCTCGGCGCGCCAGCGCGGATCGCCCGAGCGGCCCTGCACGGTGAGCCGCATCTCGCCGCGGCCGCCGAGCCCCCAGTCGCGCGGGAAACCCAGCCGCGACAGGTCGAGCCCCGTGCCGCTGAACTGGAAATCGTAAGGCCCGCCCGGCGCGGCCCAGCGACCCTGTGCCGCCACGTGCGCGCCGCGGTCCCCCGCCTCCAGGCGTTCGAACACGACGCCCATGGCGTCTCCCGCCAGCCGCACCGGCGGTTCGGCAACGAAGTGGAATTGGTCGCTCGCGACCTCGGCCGACGTGAGCGTCATCGTCCACGATGCTTCCTTCCACGCCGCGTGACCGGTCATCGCGAAGGTCGTGTCCCCGGCCTGCGCCGTGAGCGGCATGAAGCTCACGACCTGGTCGCCGAGCGTGATCGGCGCTTCGGCATGCTCCAGGTGGATGCCGAGGAACCTGCCGTCCTCCGCCCCCGCTCTCGCCGCCAGGTCGGGCTTCGGCAGCAGTCGCCCGCGCACATCGCTCAGGGTCCAGCGTGCGAATGACGCACCCGCCCAGCGCGTACCGGTGCCGTGCAGCGTGCCCGTCACCCACAGGCCCCCCGCACGGCTCTCCACGCTGCCCTCGGCGCTCTCCAACTGGCCGGAGAGCCCGGTCGTGCGGCCGTCGGGCCATTCCTCGAGCGGCAGGTCGCGCACGGTGAACGGCCCGCTCCAGCCTCCGCGAGCGTCCGTGCGACCGTGCAACGTGAAGCGCCCGCCACGGCGGAGGCCGGTCACCGCGAACGAGTCCGGCGCGTTGGCGGGAAAGTCCGCGCGCACGAGCGCGCTGTCCGCGCGCCAGCCCTGCCACTCCGAGTCCGCGAGCCTGGCTTCCAGCCGGGCGATGGGACGCGCGCGCGTCTCCACCTCGTAGCGGAACCAACCGTTCAGGTTGCCTTGCGGCCAGCCGTCGAGCTGCAGGAACGCCCACTCCGCGGGGTCCGCGCGCTTGGCGTCGCCGGCGATCTGCCAGCCGGCCCGCGACCAGCGCACCGCGCCCGAGAGTTCGCCCGCGTCCGCGAGCGCGCGCAGCGAGTCGATCGCGAGTTGTGTGCCGTCCCAGGTCGCGAGCCCGGTGCCCTCGGCGGCGAGTCCGTCCCACTCGAGTGTCGTGCGGAAGCGCCCGCGCCAGTCCTTGGCGCCCACTGCATCGACCACGAACGCGCCCTCGCCGGGCACGTCGAATGTGCGGTTGTCGAACACCTTCGCGAGCCAACGCCAGCGGACGCGGCCGACGGTGAGCGAGACGTGGCGTGCGGGCGCGCCGCCGCGCCAGGTGCCCTCGCCGCGCAGCTCGAGGTCGGTGGTCTCGAGATCGCTGACGCGCACGCGCACGCCACTCGTGTCGGCGCGAAGGTCGGCGGCGAAGCGCTCCAACTTGCTCTCCCATGGGCCGCGCTCCCAGCGCATCCGCTCCAGGCGGACACGTGTCTCCGGGCCCAGATTCGCGACCAGGTCACCATTCACGCCGGCGACACTGCCGTAGGGCTTGGGCGTGACGACGTCGGCATTCCGCACGTGGAGCGAGACCTGGAGCGGACGCGGCTCGCCACCCTTGTGGCTCGGGTTCGAGCGCCACGACGGGAGCCGCCACTGGCCGTTCGGACCGGTCAATCGGACGAGCGGGTGGTCGAGCGTCACGTCGATCGCGCCGGACTGCCCGCGGATCAGGGCCCACGCCGAGTAATCCACCTTCATCTCGCGCGCTTCGAGCAGCGTGGCGCCGTCGCGGAAACGCACGCGCGGCTCGACCGCGCGGAAGCCGGTGAACGGGTTGCCACGGATGTCGCGCAGGTCCAGCACGACGTCACTGTGTTCGCGCAGCGTGCGGTTCAAGAGCAGCGACAGCTCGCGGGCCACGAGCTCGGTGCGATTCATGAAGAACAGCACGGCGGATGTGACACCCAGGACCAGCACGCCCGCCAGCACGAGGAGCACCAGGCGCGTGAGCTTGCCGACCGTCCAACGAACCGGCTGCGGGACGTGCTCGACCGCCTCCTCGATCTCCTCGACGATGGTCTCGACGACGCCGGGGTGTTCGTGGTGATGCGGAGGCTTCGGTTCCGGCGTGTCTTCGTCAGTGGGACGTTCGTCGCTCATGATGGCCCTGTCGACTTCAGAAACTCGGCCCGATGGCGAACTGGAACGCGAATGGCTGTTGCCGGCCGGACACCTTCGAGCCCCGGAACTCGGGGTGCTGGCTCCAGGCGAGATCCATGCGCAGGGGACCGAAGGGTAGCAGGAGCCGTGCCCCGACCCCGTAGCTGTAGCGCAGGTCGCCGGGCGCCCCGCGCCGGGCGTCCCATGGCCCCACGAAGTTGGCGATTCGCACGTATTCGGGGCGCGCCCAGACGTTTCCGGCGTCCACGAACGCCTCGGCGCCGAACGGCCCCAGCAGCGGGATTCGCATCTCGACGTTCCCGAGCAGCATGGCGAGGCCGCCGTCGCCGGGGATGGAGTTCTCGCCCCAGCCGCGTAGGGAGTTCACACCGCCGATGAAGAATCGCCGCTCCTTGGGCACGCGTGCCACCCGCTCGTCCTGCTCGCCCGGGGCGAACGTCCGGCGCGTGTCCCCGATCGGGCCCATGACGCCGCCCGAGACTCGGGCCGCCAGTGTCCAGCCATTGCGGCGCGGCGAGTACCAGCTCGAGACCAGTTGCAGCTTCTGATAGCTGCTGGCCCCGCGCAGCGGTCCGCCCGCCATCTCCGCGATGACGGTCTGGAGCGAGCCGCGGTTCGGCGTGATCCGATCGTCTCGGGTGTCGCGGAACAGCGACAGCGCGATGCCATTGTCCCAATAGCGCTGGAGCACGTCCGAGAGCGAGTCGCGGGTCGCCTGATCCGTGTCGAGGAAGATGTCGTAGCTCTGGTGGACCAGCGCGCTGTGTCCGGTCAAGCCGCCACGAAACAGGCGCGAGAACTCGCGCAGCATGCCGAGTTCGATGCCGCGGCTGTCGCGACGCTGGAGGAAGCGCGAGTCACGGTCGTCACGCACTTGCTCGTAGAACAACGCCGCCTGCCCCTGCAGCCGGACGCCGAGCAGCCACGGCTCCACGAGCCCGGCACTCGCGCGCCCGTGCCGGAGCCTCAGCACCTGCGACTCGTCGGTGACGCTCGTGCGCTGCCGATCCAGCGCAAGATCGCCGTTCAGCGACCCCAGGAGCGCCTTGCGGTCGAGGTTTCGGTGACCCCACGTGCCGCTGAATCGGAACAGGTCGGCCGAGCCGCTGCCGACACCCAGGTCGACCCAGCGCGGGCGCCGTTCCGCGACGCGCAGCAGCAGGTCCAGCTGGCCCGCGGTGGTGTCCACGATGGACGACACCTGCACCTGGGTGTAGAGGCCGGTGTCATACAGCCGCTCGACGGACTGTTCGAGGCGCGACCGTCGAAAGGTATCGCCGGGTTTCACGAGCAGTTCGCGGCGCGCGAGCGACTCGCGGAGGCGCCCCGTCCCCTGGTAGTCGATGCGAGCGATCGTGTAGCGCGGCCCTTCGTTGATGTCGTAGCGGACGAGGATCGCGAGCGGGTCCGGTACGCCGCGCTCCGCGCTGGCGAGCGTATGCGGCCGGTAACCGCGTTCCTGGTAGAGCCGCGAGATCTGTAATGTGTCGATGGCGAGGAACGCGGGATCGTAGGGGCGGCCGGGTCGCGCGAGCAGCTCGCGGCGCAGCTCGCGGTCGTGGAACGCGGTGACGCCCGCGAGCGTGACGTGCGCGACGCCCGAGCGGCCCCCCTCCTCGATCACGAACACGACGCGCGCCGAGGACGGGTCGTTCGTGGACTCGAGCACCCAGCGAACGCGCGCATCCAAGTAGCCGTGGTGGCGGTAGAGCGCCGCGATGCTGGCGGTGTCGGCCCGCAGGTAGTCGAGCCGCAACGAGGGCCGTTCGCGCCATGGCAGCCGCGACGGACGGCGGGTCTTCAAGTTCGCGGCCTTCAACTCGCGCCCGCCCAGTCGGTGCATGCCCTGGTAGCGAACGCCGGAGATCAGGCGCAACTGGTCGGGAAGCTCGCCCTGGAGTTGCGCGAGGGACGCCGCCGGGGACAGCAGGGCCAGCGCCGCGAGGATTGCGATTCTCGAGCGGCCCCGCCTACCGCTGGGAGGGCGCAACCGTGGTCGTCTCCCGGGGAGCCTGGTCGATGGCACGCAGGCGCTGGAACGGTCGCATGAGATCCTTGGACAGGATGAAGACGAACAGCGTCCCCACCAGCACCAGACCCACTTTCTGGAAGTTCATATAGGTGCGCCCGGACACGGCGCGGCGCCTCAAGCCCTCCAGCACCGCGAGCGTGATGTGTCCGCCATCGAGCAGCGGCACCGGGAGCAGGTTGAACGCCATGATCGCGACGTTGATGAGCGCCATGAGGTAGAGCCAGCGATCGAGGCCACGCCGCGCGGAGTCGCGCGCCATCTGCCCGATGAAGATGGGGCCGCCGATCGACTCACGGTAGTAGGCGGGCCGCGAGATCGTGAGCCACAGGCTGCCGTAGACGTCGCCGATCATCCGTCCGGTACCGCGGAACGCCGCCGGCACCGCCTCGGTGACGGACAGCCGCTCGGTCCACTCCATGCCGCGCTGGGCCTCGATGCCGATCAATGCACCTTCACCGGTGCCGTCCACGCGCATCGGCGTGATCGTGAGCGGGAAGCTGCGCCCGTCGCGCTCGAGTTCGAACACGATCGGCTGGTCCGCCCGTCCACGCAGCGCGCGCGCGATCTCGCCGAACGATCGCACCGGGGCGCCGTCCACGGACAGGACGCGATCGCCTTCCTTCACGCCCGCGCGGTACGCAGGCATGCCGGTCCCGACCGCTCCGACGAGCGGCGGCGGCGGCGGCGGCTGCAGGTCGCCGAGCACGCGCTTCATCCGTTCGCTCGGCAGCTCCACCGCGTAGGCGTGACCGTCGCGCGACAGCTCCATCTTCGAACTTGGGTGCTTCTCGAGGTCGCGCGCCGCCGACTCGAGCTCGTGCCAGGTGGTGAGCGCATGGCCATCGAACCGCGTGAACCGATCGCCCTCGCGTAAGCCCGCCGCGTACGCGACCGTGCTGTCCGGGAGCGGTCCTAGCACATTCGGCCAGTCGGGCTGCTGCACGCCCACCCGGAACGTGAGCACGAGCACGGCGAAGCACGTCACGAGGTTCGCGGCCGGGCCGGCCACGGCGATGATCACCCGGCCGAACCACGGGTGCGTGAGGAAGTTCTCGGGGCCGCCCGCGGGCATGCTCCCGTCCTCCTCGAGATGGTCGCCGGCCATCTGGACGAACCCGCCGAGCGGGATCCAGGACAGGCAGTAACGCGTTCCACCGCGCGAGAAGCCGATCATCTCGGGGCCCATGCCGAGCGAGAACTTGAGGACCGTGACCCCCCGCCACTTGGCGGCGAGGAAATGTCCCAGCTCGTGCACGAAGATGACGATGCCGAGCAGCAGGATGCCCGGCACGACCCCAAGAATACCCACGGCTCCTCCTTGTTCCACGGGAAGTTGCGCGAAGCTACTCTCGTGACTTCTGAAGCGTCAAGCGTCTCCAGTGTCATCGGCCTCGCGAGCGCGCCGCGAGAGACAGGGAACGGTCAAGCGCGTCGCGAGCGAGCTTCGAGCACCTCGCGGTAGGCCGCGAGCGTGCGCTCGGCGGTGTGCGCGATCCCGAACGCCTCCACCGACGAGCGCGCGTGTCGCGTCCAGGTCGCTCGCAGATCGGGCCGCTCGAGCGCTTCGATGATCGCGGCGGCGAGCGGACCCGGTTCGAGACCGCGCACGAGCCGCCCGGTCTCACCGTCGCGCACCACCTCGGGGACGCCACCCACCGCGGTGGCGACGATCGGCACGCCGAGCGCCTGCGCGTCGAGCAGCGACGTGCACAACCCCTCCAGGTAACTGGACAGCACGAACACGTCGAACTGGCGGAGCAGCGCCAGCGCATCCGGCCGGAATCCCATTAGATGCACGCGGGACTCGAGTCCGAGCTTCGCGCGTTGTCGTTCGAGCGCCACCCGACATTCGCCCTCGCCCAGCCACACGAAGTGGGCACGCGGGCGGGTCCTGACCACCGCACTCGCGGCGTCCAGGAGCAGCGCGTGGTTCTTGTGCGGCGCCAATGAGGCGACCGTACCCAGCACCTCGGCGTCCGGCGGGAGTCCGGCGAGCTCGCGGATCGCGGGCGCAGCCTTGACCCCCGCGGCCCACACCGCTTCGAGGTCCACGCCGCTTGGCACGATTCGAAGGCGTTCGTCCCGCACGCCGGAGGCGAGCATGGCCTGGCGCACACCCTCGCTGATGCACAGGTAGCGGTCCACGGGCATCGCGTACTTCCAGCGGCTGAACGGATTCTTGCGCACGAGGAAGTCCACGCGGCGCGACACCACCACGGCAGGAACTCCCGCCCAGCGCGCGGCCGGCACGCCGAGCGCGTGCGCATGCGCGCTGTGGGCGTGCGCCACGGCGGGACGAATGCTCGCCAGCGCGCGTCGCGCACTCCACGTCGCCCACGGGTCCAGCTCGCCGTGCGTGTCCCAGCGCCGCACCTCGAAGCCGGCGGCGCGCGCCTTCTCGAGCAGCGGACCCGGCGGTGCCAGCAGCAGCTGTTCGTGTCCGCGCACGTTGAGCTCGCTCATCAGCAGCAGCGCCTGCGCCTGGCCGCCGCGCCAGGTGCGACCGGTGTCCAGGTGCGCGACCTTCACGCGAGTCCTGCCAGCGCGTCGACGAACTGCTGGCCCACCGCGGCGGGCGTGCCGAGCTCGCGAGCCCGCTCGCGGCCCGCGCAACCCAGCCGCTCGCGCAGCGTCGCCGAGCGGATGAGCTTCTCGAGCGCGACGGCGAGCGGCTCGGGCGCGCCGCGTGGGACGAGCAGGAGATGCACGCCATCCTCGAACACCTCGCGAGGTCCCGCGCCGTCGCCCGTGACCACGGCGCGCGCCGCGGCCAAGCCCTGCCACAGCTTGTGCGGGAGCACGCGCCCCGCCTTCTCGCCCGCTCCGAACGCGCCGAGTGAGATGTGCGACGCGGCGAGCACACGCGGCAGGTCGGAGTACGCCAACTTCCCGGTGAACTCGACGCGCGCGAGCTTCCGCTCGCGTGCGAACGCCTTCGCGTCCTCGAAGTCGATGCCGTCGCCCACGAGCTGCACGACGAACGGCGGCAGCGACGCGGCACGCGCCTCGAGCGCTTGGACCGCCTCGAGCAGCGTGCGGACACCATGCAGCGGCAGGAAGCCGCCGACGTAGGTGATGCGCACCGGCGCGTCGGACGGCGGCGGCTCGAGCTCGAAGAACACCTGCTCCGCACCGACCAGCACGCGCCGGAGCGCGGCGCGGTCGGCGCCCAGCGACACGAACAGTTCGCCATGCGCCCACGTGTCGCACAGCACGCGGTCCGCGGCGCGGAACGTCCATCGGTCGATGGCGCGATTCCAGGCCGCCTGCGCCGAGCCCCCCGGGTGGAGCCGCCAGTCCTGCACCAGCGTGTCCCAACGCGAGACGAGCGGATCGAACACGAGCGGCCGGCGGCCCTTGAGCATCATGGCGAGCGGCACGTCCTTGTGGCGGAACTCCGGCACCCACACCA
>JAHFBX010000138.1 GCA_023249815.1 Candidatus Eiseniibacteriota bacterium | reverse complement strand
CAGAAGAACACCGGCCGCGAACGGGATCAGCACCCCGGGCCGCGCGAACCACGGGCCCGGCGCGAGGCCGCGCCGGCGCCCGATCCGGCCCGAGACGAACTCGTGCCGCAGCCGCGCGCGGAACGCGTCGTCCGGATGCTCGCGCGACAGCGCTCGAACGGCGTCGCGCGCGGCGACCTCGCCGGGCATGGGCGTGTCGTTGATCGGGCTCACAGGCGTCCCCTCAACGCTCGTTCGAGCGCGGCCAGCGCGCGCGAATAGCGCTTGCGCGCGGCGTCGTGCGCGATGTGCAGCACGTCGGCCACCTCGCGGTGGTCGAGTCCCTGGAAATCGTGGAGCACGATGGCCTCACGCAGCGGGTCCGGCAGCGAGAGCAGCGCCTGCTGCACGAGCCGCTCGCGCTCGGCGCGAATCGTGTCCTGCTCGGGATCGTTGCGCCCCGAGCTCAATGTGGCGGCGGTGAGCGGATCGTGCACATCGGCCGCGCGGCGGCTCGTGCGATAGGCCGCCGAGCGCCACAGGTCGCGACACACGTTCGTGGTGATGGTCACGAGCCACGGCACCGGGTCCCGGGCCGGGTCGAGCCGATCGGCTGCGCGATGCACCTTGAGAAACACCTCCGAGGCCGCGTCCTCCGCCAGCGTCCGGTTGCCAAGCAGTCGGGACGCGAGCCCGAACACCAAGTCCACATGCTCGTCGTAGAAGGTCCCCAGCGCCTCCGGGTCCCGGGCGCGAACCCGCTCGAGGAGCGCGCGGTCAGGACTCGCCGCGACCGCGGCGGGCGGCGGGGCCGCTGCCTGGGGTACGGACGGACCCGGCGGGTGTGATGGGGAATCGGGGGTGGGCACGCGCTGGGTTCCCGGGGTCCGACCGCCGCGCGGGCGGCTCTCACCCGGCGGGACGGGCCAGTATGCACGGCCCGCGCGGCGGGTGCGACCCCACGGGCGCCTTCCCGAAATCCGGCTCGCGAGCGGGGAAGGCGCCGGCGGAGGCTACGCCGCTTCCTGGTTCGACGCGTTCGTCTCGAGCGTCGCGTGCACCTCGGGCGCGATCGGCAGGCGGATCCAGAACGTGGAGCCCTCGCCCGCGCGGCTGTTCACGCCCACGTGCCCGCCATGCAACTCGGTGATGCGCTTGACCAGGTGCAGGCCGATGCCCAGGCCGCCGCGACCATCGCCGTCCTCGGGCACGTTCTGACCGAACAGCTCGAAGATGTGCGTCGCGGTGTCCGGCGGGATGCCCGGCCCCTGGTCGCTCACCTCGACGCGCACGTAGACACCGTCCAGGTGCGAACGCAGCACGACCGGCGCCTCCCGCGGACTGAACTTGATCGCGTTCACGATCAGGTTCACCAGCACCTGTCGGATCTTCACCTCGTCCACGGACAGGAGCGGCAGGTGTTCGGTGAGCTCCGCGCGCACCGAGACGCCGTATTTCGTGGCCGTGCCGCGTGTCGTCTCCACGGCGCCGCGGATGACCTCGCTGATGTCCAGGCGGCGCGGTTTCATGGCGAGCTTGCCGCTCTCCAGCCGCGACAGGTCGAGGATGTCCTCGATCAGCGACAGCAGCCGCTGCGCCTCCACACGCAGCCGGCCCACGAACTCGCGCGACTGGTCCTTCGACAGTCGGCCCTCGTGGTCGTCGAGCAGCTCCGCGTAGGCGATGACGCTCGTGAGCGGCGTCTTCAGCTCGTGGCTGGCCGTGCCCAGGAACACGTCCTTCATGCGGTTCAGGTCGATCAGCTTCTCGTTGTCGGCTTCGAGCTCGCGGGCGCGACGGCCCATGCGCTCCATGACTTCGGCGCGGTCGATCACCGCCGCGATGTGCTCGGCGAACACGCGCAAGACCTCGAGATGATGTTCGCCGAACGGCTCGGTGTGATTGATGCGGTTCACGTTCAGCACGCCGACGACGCGCTCGCCGATCGCGAGCGGCAGCGACAGCGCCGAGGTGATGCGGCGGTTGTCCTTGTAGTGCTTGCCGATCTCGCCGGACGGCGCCTTCTCACCCAGCGACAGCGCTTCACGCCGGAGCGCGACCCAGCCGGCGATGCCCTCGCCGATCTTCTTGCGCGCGCCGCGCGAGAACTCGGCCTCGAGCCCGTACGACGCGCGGGTCACGAGGTCCCCGTTCTCGGGCTCCAGGATCATGATGCTCGCCTGCTGAGCCTTGAGCGTGCTCACGACGCGGCGCACGATGATCTCGAGGATGACGTCGCTGCGAAGCTGCAACTGGAGCGTGGTGCTGACCTGGAACAGCGCGGAGAGCTCGTTCAACCGCACGCTCGCGTCCTGGCGGTCGTTCTCCTCGCGCGACAGCGCCTTCACCGCGCGGTGCAGTTCGCGCTGCTGCAGCACGGTGTAGAGGCAGAACAGGATCACGAGCCCGGCCAACGCCACCGTGACCATGTAAGGGTTGTCGATGCCCACCGGCAGGTCGTTGGGACCGGCGAGCCCGATCACGCGCGCGTAGAGCGCGGGCACGACCGTGGTGAGCGCCAGCAACAGCGCGAACGCGGCGGCCCACAGCATCCAGCCTGCCAGCTGCAGATGATTCCAACGGATCTCGGTGCGCGTGGACATTCCCTTCCCGCTTCCCGTCGTGGATGGGGGAACCGCCTAGAGGGGGCGATCCTCGTCTCGGCCTGTCATCGGCCACTTCCGCCATCGGATTGAGGGCGGAACCTCACCCTCGGCTATCCGCCCGCGGGCGTGGCACTCGCGGGAACCCATTGCTCCGGGCTAGATTGCGCCCCGTGAACACCACGCTCCTGCGCTCGCGCTGGTCCGCCCCCCTGCTCGGGGCCGCCGCCCTCGTGGCGCTCTACGCCAGCGCCCTGGGGACCGGCTTCTTGAACGACGACTACCTGTTCCTCGAGCAGGTGCGCCGTCACGGCGTCCTGGGCGCCGTCCTGCATCCGGCGGGCGTCGGGAATTTCTTCCGTCCGGTCTCCCGGGAGCTGTGGTTCTCGCTTGTCGCACCGCTGTCGTGGGGCGAGCCCTTCGTGTTCCACCTGGCACAGCTGCTCGTGTTCCTCGCGGCGCTGGTGTTGTTGGCGGATCTGCTACGCACGCTCGTGTCGCGCCGCGAACCCGGACCCTCGCCCGCCGTGCTGGCCGGGGTGCTGTGGTTCGCGCTCGTGCCGCTCCAGCGCGTGAACCTCGCCTGGGTGTCGTGCTCACAGGACCTGTTGGCACTCACCGGCGCGCTCGGCTCCATGGCACTGTTCCGGCGCGGTCGCACCGGCCTGGCGCTCGTCGCGTACGTGGCGGCCACGCTCGCCAAGGAGTCCGCGGTGCCGCTGCCGGTGCTGCTCTTCCTGTGGAGCTGGCGCATCGACCACCTGCCCGCGCGCCGCGCGCTGGCTCGCACGCTGCCGTTCACACTCGCGGCGCTGCCGTGGGCGGTGGGCGAGGTCCTGCTCCGGCAGCAGTCCACGGCGGCGCACCCGCTCGTGTGGGGCGGGGCATCGCTCGCGGCGGCGTTCCTCCACCTGCTCCAGTCGCTCGCGGGAATCGAGCATGCCGCCGGCTGGCTCCGCTCGTGGTCCGAGGCGCGGCCGTCGCTCGTGGCGTTCGCGCTGTTGACGCTCGCCGCGATCGCGCTCCCCGACCGAGCGTCGCCCGCCGAGCCCGGCGAACGCCGTGTGCCGATGCGCGAGGTGGTCATGTTCGCGGTCGCGTGGTGCGCGGCGTTCACGCTGCCCGTGTGGCCGGTGGCCCACCTGTGGAGCGGCTACTACTACACGCTCGCCGTCGTGGGCGGTGCGGTGCTCGTGGCGTGCGCCGCGGCCCGGCTCGCGCGCTGGAGCTGGATCGTGTTCGCCGGTGCGCTGTTGTGGTGGCATGCGGCGGGCGTCTCGCCCCGCGCGTTCGCGCTGCGCGAGAATCCGTGGTCGGGCACGTCGCATGTGACGTCGTTCTACTTGGAGCGCGCCGCGGGGCTGTCCCGCGAACTGCGCGCATCGCTCGAGCGCGTCGTCCCGAAAGTCGCGCGCGAGACGCGTTTCTTCTTCGCTGCGCTGCCCTCGTGGGCGGGTTTCCAGATGGGCAGCGGACCGTCGGTGCGTCACCTCTATCATGACGATTCGCTGGAGTCGCAGTTCTATTCCGCGTTCGGTGAGGCCACGGCCGGCCGGTATCCGTTGCGGTTCTTGTTCTGGAATGGAGTCGACTTCGAGCCTCTGTACGCGAACGAGCGCGATCCGCTGTTCCAGGTGGGCGGCGACCTGCTTCTGCTCGACCGGCCCGGCGGCGCGCTGTGGGCGTTCCGGCGCGGGCTCGAGGAAGGCGGCGAGCGACTCGACCACTGGTACGGACTCGGCTGGGCAGCGCTGTGGAGCGGCCGCCGCGAGCTGGCGGAGCGCGCCTGGCGCGAGTGGGGCGCGCGTGACGACAGCACCGCGCGCGTGTTGTGGCTCCGCAGAGCGAAAGGCTCGCTCGAGGACGGCGACACGCTCACCGCGCGCCGCCAGCTGATCGAATCCGTGCGCTCCGGCATCGGGCATCCCGAGGCGCACGCCATGCTGGGCATGTTGCTCGAGCGCGTGAACACGAAGTACGCGCTGCTCGAAACGAAGATCGCGGCGGAGCTCAAGCCCACCGACTGGCTCGCGCGCCGCGACTTGGTCCAAGGACTGATCTCAGCGAGACTCGACGAGCCCGCGGCGGAACACCTCGAGAAGCTGAAGCGGATCCTGCCGGACTGGCGCGCGGACAGCGTGGTGGTACGGCTCGACGAACGGCTGCGCGCGCGGCGACCCTCGCCGAACGGCGTCGCGGAGTTCGGGCCCGGAGGGCTGCGATGAACGCAGGTCGAGTGGAGATCACCCGGTTCGAGAGCGCCGCGCTCAAAGACAATCCCCTCGGCGATCCGCACGAGCGGCGCGTGCCGGTCTACCTGCCGCCGTCGTACGACAGCGAGCGCACGCGCCGTTACCCAGTGGTGTTCGTGCTTACCGGCTTCACCGGGCGCGGTCGCATGCTGTTGAACGACAATCCCTGGAGCCCGTCGCTTGACGATCGCATGGACCGGTTGATTGCGGGCGGCTCGCCCGAGCTCATCCTCGTCATGCCCGACGCGTTCACGCGGTTCGGGGGCTCGCAGTACATGGACTCGGCGGCGACGGGCCGCTACGAGACCCACGTCATCGAGGAGCTCGTGCCGTGGGTGGATCGCACCTACCGCACGCTCGCGACGCGTGACCACCGCGGGGTCGCGGGCAAGTCGTCCGGCGGGTTCGGCGCGCTGCGGCTGGGGATGCGCCATCCGCGCGTGTTCGGCGCCGTTGCCTGCCACAGCGGCGACATGCTGTTCGAGTACTGCTACCGCCCCGACTTCCCGAAGGCCTGCTCCGTGCTCCAGGGCGCGGGCGGCGTGAGGCGCTTCCTCGAAGGGTTCGAGGCGAAGCCCCAGAAGGGCAAGGACGACTTCCTCGCGCTCAACATCGTCGCCATGGCGGGGTGCTACTCGCCGGACGCGGGCGCGGAGCTGGGCGTGGGCCTGCCGTTCGATCTCTCGACCGGGCTGCCGCGGCCCGAGGTGTGGGAGCGCTGGCTCGCGCACGATCCGCTCGCGCTGCTCTCCAGACACGCCGATGCGTTGCGCGCGCTGCGGTTGCTATGGATCGACTGTGGTACGCGGGACGAGTACCACCTGCACCATGGCGCGCGCGCGTTCGCGGCCGAGCTTCGACGCCTCGACATCGCGCACTATCACGAAGAGTTCGACGACGGTCACATGAACGTGCCCTACCGCTACGACCAGAGCCTGCCGGCGCTGGCGCGCGCGCTGGCAGAATGACCGTTGCCGTCGCGCCGCTTCGCGTGGTGTCGCTGGCGCGGCGGTTCGGCAGCGTCCAGGCCGTGGCCGACGTGTCGCTCGGCGTGGCGCCCGGCGAGATCGTGGGATTCCTGGGTGCCAACGGCGCGGGCAAGACCACGACGCTCCGCTGCGTGGCCGGGCTGCTCGCATTGGACGCCGGACGCATCACCGTGGCCGGTGCGGACCTCGCACGCGAGCCGCGCGTCGCAAAGGCGCGACTCGGCCTGGTCGCGGACCGGCCGTTCCTCTACGACACGCTCTCGGCGCGTGAGTTCCTCGCGTTCGTCGCCGCGCTCTACGACCTCCCGGCCGCCGCGGCCGAACGCCGCGCCGAAGCGCTGCTCGAACGCTTCGGTCTCGCCGCGGACGCCGGGCGGCTGCTCGAGGGCTACTCGCTCGGCATGCGCCAGAAGACCGCGATCGTCGCGGCGATGCTCCACTCGCCGCCGCTCCTGCTCCTCGACGAACCGTTGAACGGGCTCGATCCGCTCTCGGCGCGCACGTTGAAGGAGCTGCTGCGCGAGCACGCCGCGGCGGGCGGCGGCGTGCTCGTGAGCACGCACCTCCTGGACGTGGCCGAGCGGCTCTGCGATCGCGTCGTCATCCTGCGCGCGGGCCGTGTGGTGGCGGAGGGCACGCTCGAGACCCTGAGGGGCGGGCGCGCGGATCGCTCGCTCGAGGACGTGTTCCTGGAACTCGGCGCGCCGGACGGCGGCGCGTGAACACGCGTGTGCTGTTGCGCACCGGCTGGCACGTGGCACGCCGGTCGCTGTGGAGCGCGGGCCGCCCGCGTCGCGGGCTGCTCCCGGTGCTGCTGGTCTTGCTCATGGCCGGAGCGTTCGCCGTGGGCTTCGGCGCTCTGTTCGCTCAGGTGCAGGCGCTGCATCCGCCGCGCGAGGTGCCCGTGCGGCTCCTGGGCTGGGCGTTCACGCTCGCCGTGCTCATGCTGGCGCTCGGCGACCTGCACGCCGTGGTCTCCGCCGCGATCACGTCCCCCGACCTGGACCGCCTGCGCATCGCGCCGCTCTCCACCTCGCAACTCCTGCTCGTGAAGCTCGTGGAGACACTGCCGCGCACGCTGCCGCCGGTGCTCGCCATCGCGCTCCCGGCCGCGCTCGCGCACGGCCTCACGCATGGCGGCCTGGTCCTGGTGCCGCTCGTGGTGGCGATGCTGCTGCTGTGGGCGCTGCCACTCGCACTCGGCACGCTGCTCGCCCTGCCGACGCTACGCCTGGCTCCGGCGCCCAGACTGCGAGAGACGCTGGCGCTCCTCGCCACGCTCGCGTTCGTGGCCGGCTGGCTCGCGAACGCGTTCTGGATGCCACGGCTCGCGGCCGATGTCACCGACCTGCGCGGCGCATTGAACGCGCTGCCCGCGCCGCCGGCGTGGTCGCCCGCGACGTGGGCGGCGGAGGCGCTGGCGGCGGAACCGCGCCGCGCGGGCGAGGCGCTCGCGGCGGCCGTGGTGGCGATGCTCGCCGCCGCGACCGCCGCGGTGTGGGCCGCGACCGA
>JAHFBX010000137.1 GCA_023249815.1 Candidatus Eiseniibacteriota bacterium | reverse complement strand
CGGCCGCGGCCTACTTCTATGTCGTTCCGCTCGTGGTCCGGGTGCTAGAGAACTTCCTCGTCGCGGGTGTCACGACCGAGATCCGCTTGAGCGCGCTGCTCGACTTCACCTACAACCTGGCGCTCGCCTGCGGCATCCTCATGCAGCTGCTGCTCGTGACACTCGTGCTCACGGCCATCGGGGTCGTGAGCCCGGCATTCCTGCTCAGGCAATGGCGCTTCGCGCTGGTCGCGGTCTTCGTGCTCACGGCGGCCATCACCCCCGGTGACGTCGTGAGCGCTCAACTCGTGATGGGGGGTCCCATGGTGCTGCTCTACTTCGCGAGCGTCGGCCTGTCGTTCCTCGTGGCGAGGCGGCGGGACGAAGCCGAGCGACGGGAGGGGGCGGAATGAGCGCGGCACGGAAGGTGGCCAAGCGACGCGGGGGAGGCGCGACGCGAAGGGGCGGAACAGGCCCGACGCAGCCGCTGATCGCGGTGGACGTGGGCAACACCGAGACCGTCGTGGGACGTTTCCTGGGCGCGGAGCTCGAGGAGTCCTGGCGCGTCACGAGCGGCCGCTCAACGGCCGACGAGCTGCGCCTGTCGCTCGAGAGCATGTTGCGCACGGGTGCCGCGGGCAGCGCCAGCGTGCTGTGCTCGGTGGTGCCGGCGCTCACGGCGAAGTGGTCCGAAGCGCTGCAGGCGATGACGGGGCGCGAGCCGTTCGAGGTGACCGCCGCGAACTCGCCGATCCCACTCCACGTCACGGAGCCCGACGCGGTGGGACCGGACCGCATCGCGAACGCGCTCGCGGGGCGCGTGCTGCACGGGACGCCGTGCATCGTCGTGGACGTCGGCACCGCGACGACGTTCGACTGCGTCTCGAAGCAGGGCGCGTTTGTGGGCGGCGCCATCGCGCCCGGGCTCGGCACCGCCTCGGAGGAGCTGTTCCGCCGCGCGGCGCGCCTCTCGAGCATCGAGCTACGCCGACCCGTGCGTGCGATTGGCCGCACCACTGCCGAGAACCTGCGCGTTGGCGTGCTGTGGGGTTACGCGGGACTCGTCGACGCGCTCGTGCGCCGCATGCGGGGTGAGCTCGGCGGCCGGCCGCGCGTCATCGCCACCGGAGGGCACGCACGGCTCGTGGCGCCCGAGTGTCAGACGGTGGACCTCGTGGATGAAGGACTGACGCTGCGCGGCCTGCGCCTGCTGTGGGAGGCGTCGCGATGAACGATGCCGCCCGGCGGTGCGCCGTCGTGTTGTCGCCTCTTCTGCTTGCCTCGCTGTTCCTGACGCTCGCGCACGCCACGCCGGCGCCGCGCGCGGCGACGCGACCGCGTGCCGCGGCGCCCGCGCTCTCGGCGCGCGACACCCAGCTCGTGCGCGGCTACGTGAGGACGCTGGCCGACCCTCGCTGGGAGGGCCGTGGCGTCGGGCTCGCGGGCATCGATTCCGCGGCGCGCTGGATCGCGGACCGGATGCGGGCTGCGGGGCTTGCGCCCGCGGGCGACAGCGGTGGCTGGTTCCAGTCGTTCGAGGTCACGACCGGGGTCGTCCCCGAGGAGCCGTGCGCGCTCGAGGTGGGCGCGTCTCGCTTCGCGCTCGGCGACTCGCTCCAGCCGCTTGGCTTCAGCAGCAATGGCCGGGCGCTGGCCCGTGTCGTGTTCGCGGGCTACGGCATCACCGCGCCCGGCTACGAGTGGGACGACTACGCCGGGCTCGACGCGCACGACGCGATCGTGCTCGTGCTGACGCAGGAGCCGGGCGAGATGGACAGCACGAGCCGGTTCGACGGCACGTTCACCACGCCGTTCGCCGACCTGCGCACGAAGGCCATCAACGCGCGCGAGCACGGCGCGCTCGGATTGCTCGCGGTGAACGGGCCACGCTGGCACGCGGGCGAGCCGCCCCGCCCGCCGGCGCGCGACGGCGAGGGCTACATGACGAGCGGGCTCCTGGCCGCGTCCGTCTCGGAGGAGGCCGCAAACGCGCTTCTGGCCCGGGTGGGACTGGACCTCACGCGCGCGCAGGGCATCATCGAGGATGCCCGGCGGCCACACTCGCTCGCGCTGCCGGACAGCGTGAACCTCACGTTGAACGTGCGCCGCTCGCGTGCCATCACGCGCAATGTCGTCGGGATGCTCGCGGGCCGCGACAGCGCGCGCACGCTGGTGATGGGCGCGCACTACGACCACCTGGGCTACGGCGGACGCACGTCGCTGGCGCCGAGTCAGCACCTCCCGCATGTCGGAGCCGACGACAACGCCTCGGGCGTCGCCGCCGTGCTCGCCGCGGCCGAGCGCCTGGCGGCGCGTTCGCGTGCCGGCTGGAAGCCTGCTCACACGCTGGTGTTCGCCGCGTTCAGCGGCGAGGAGATGGGGCTCGTGGGCTCGGCGCACTTCACCGACGCGCCGCCCAGGCCGCTGCCCACGGTTGAAGCCATGATGAACCTCGACATGGTGGGCCGGCTGCGCGACGACAAGCTCCAGGTCATGGGCGTGGGCACGTCGAGCGAGTTCCCCGATCTCGTGCGTGCGGTGAACCAGGACGTCCCCGCGGCGAGGTTCGCGCTGCGCACGAGCGAGGATGGCTACGGTCCCTCGGACCAGCAGTCGTTCTACAAGAAGAACGTCCCCGTGCTCATGCTGTTCACGGGCGCGCACGCCGACTATCACAAGCCGAGCGACACGTGGGACAAGATCAACGCCACCGGCCTCGCGCGCGTCTCGAGGTTCGCGCAGGCGCTCGTGGAGTCGCTCGACACGCGGCCGCGCGTGAGCTTCACCAAGGCGCGCTCGGACGCCTCCCCGGGCCGCATCGCTGGCGGTGGCGGCTATGGCGCCTGGCTCGGCACCATTCCGGACTACATGCAGACCGAGGGCGGCGTGCTGCTCTCGGGCGTGCGCGAAGGAAGCCCGGCCGAACAGGCCGGGCTCGCGGCAAACGACGTCATCGTGCGCTTCGACGGTATCCGTGTGGACAACATCTACGACTACACGTTTGCGCTGCGCACGCGAAAGCCGGGGCAGGAGGTGCGTATCACCGTGAAGCGGGGAGGGAAGGATCTGGATCTCGTGGCCACACTGGGAAGGAGACCCTGACGTGCGTGCTTCGTTCGTCGCCGCCGCGGCGCTGCTCGTGTTCCTCGTCACCGCCGCGCCGAAACCAGCGCCGTTGCGAACCATCCCGCCGACGGCGCTCGCCGTGGACTCGCTCATTCGGCCGGGCGAGAGCCATCTCGCGCACCTCTGGCAGCTCACGTTCGGCGGCCAGAACGCGGAGGCGTACTGGAGCCACGACGGACGCAAGCTCATCTGGCAGTGGTCGGGCGAGGAGTGGCCGTGCGACCAGCAGTACGTCATGGACCTGGCGACCGGCGCGCGCACGCGCATCAGCACCGGACGGGGCCGCACGACGTGCGGCTACTTCTACGATGGCGACCAGCGCGTGCTGTTCGCATCCACGCATGCCGGTGGGGATTCCTGCCCGCCGAACCCCGATATGAGCCAGGGCTACGTGTGGCCGCTCTACCCCACGTACGACCTGTGGAGCACGCGCCTGGACGGCAGCGATCTCCGCCGACTCACCGACCATCCGGGCTATGACGCCGAGGGCACGGTGAGCGTGGACGGGCGCTGGCTCGTGTTCACGAGCAAGCGCGACGGTGACGTGGACCTGTACAAGATGAAACTCGACGGCTCGGGGCTCACACGGCTCACGCACTCGGTGGGCTACGATGGTGGAGCGTTCTTCTCGCATGACGGCAAGCGCATCGTGTGGCGCACGCATCGCACGGACGACTCGGCAGCGAATGCCACGTTCCGTACGCTGCTCGCGCAGGACCTGGTGAAGCCGTCGAAGATGGACCTGTGGGTGATGCACGCCGACGGCACGAAGCCCCGGCGCATCACGGACAAGCCCGGCGCCTCGTTCGCGCCCTACTGGACCCCCGACGACCGCGCCATCCTCTATGCATCGAACTTCGAGAACCCGAGAAGCCGCAACTTCGACCTCTACCTGGTGCCGGCGGAGGGCGGCGAGCCCGCGCCCGTGACACGCGATCCAGACTTCGACGCGTTCCCGATGTTCAGTCCCGACGGCCGCTGGCTCGTGTTCTGCGCGAACCGCGGCGGCCGCGTGCCGGGCGAGACCAACGTGTTCCTCGCGGAATGGCGACGCTAGGCGGGCGCGGCCGGCACGCGCAGACCCTGCTCCCCGCGGGACGCGCGGTGGGCCTGGGCCTGCTCGTGCTGTTTCTGTTCGCGCGGTTCCGAGACGCGTTCGGGCTGCCGTTCCTGAACGACGACTACGTGTTCCTCGATCACGTCGCTCACAAGAGCTTCGCGAACCTGTGGGGCTTCACGCACCTCGCGTTCCACTGGTGGCGGCCGTGGTCACGGGAGTTCCACTACTGGTGGCTGCAGCACGCGTTCGGCCCGGTCGAATGGCCGTTCCACTTCGCGAGCCTCGTGCTCTCGGGTGGCGTGCTCGCCGCGTACTGGGCGCTCGCGCGACGGCTGGCCGGGGCTCCGGCGGCGGCCGTCGCGGTGGCGGGCGCGGTGACGCTGCCCGGCTGGGGGCTGCTCATGCTGTGGTCCGCGGGCGCCCAGGACCTGTGGATGCTGTTGCTGTCGGTGTTGTCGCTGTTCGCATGGTGCGCGGGCCGCCCGGGCTGGGCCACGCTGGCGTACGCGGCGGCGCTCGCGAGCAAGGAGACGGCGGCGCCGCTGCCGCTGCTGTTTCTCGCGCACGACATGTGGGTGACGCGGCGGCCGTGGCAGGAGTCCGTCGTGCGCATGGCGCCGGCGCTCCTGGTCGGGCTCACGTGGGCGTTCGCTCACCCGCTCGTGCTGGGCCGGCTGTGGGGCGAGACCGTGGCCCCGCTGCCACCGTCACCCGCGGCGGTGGCGCCATGGACCGCGCTCCTCAAGAGCGCGCTCGCCGTGGTGTCGCTCGACCTCTGGCCGTCGCCGGATGGCGGCTGGCGCACGGTGTGGTGGGACGCGGTGCGCGGCGCGTTCCTCGTGGTGGCGTTCCTCGAACTGCTCGCGCGCCCGGACGCGCGACCGTCCGACATCTTGGGCGGCACGCGCGCGGCGCGCCTGCGTGGCGTGCTGCCTCTTGCGTTCGCGTGGTGGCTGCTCGGCACCGTGCCGCTCCTGCTGCCGGGACTCGGCTGGCACGTCTACTACGCGCAGTTCGCGGCACTCGGCGCCTGGCTCGGCATCGGGCGACTGCTCGCCCGGCAGTCGGGATTCGCCATGGCGTTCCTGGCGGTACTCGCGGTGATCGGTGCCGGTCGCGCCGCCACGCTGTCGGACGATTGGGGCGAGGCCGCGTACCAGCGGCGGGCGGGCGCGTTCGTGGCGGACATCAAGCAGAACCTCATGACGGCGCACCCGACCGTTACACCGCACTCGAGGCTGTGGTTCGTCCGGCTGCCGAACAACGTCGGGTTCCTCGCCGGCGACGGCCCCGCGGTGCGCGTATGGTACCGCGACCAGACGTTGAAAGGCGGTTACTACAGCGCGTACACGCCGCGTGCCGCGAATGAACCGTCGGGCCCGGACCTGTTCTTCCGCATGGACGAGGCGGGCAAGTTCCTCGAGGTGAAGCGAGACGCCGCGGACGACACGCTATCGATCGCCTCGACCGCGGCCGCCGACTCGGCGGAGCGCGTGACGAATCCGCGCTGGCAGACCGACCGGCTCTCGCTGGCCTCGGCGCTCGCGGGCGGGCGCGACTGGCGGGCGGCGGCCGCGGAGTTCCGACGGTTGGCGATCGCCTATCCGGACAGCAGCGGCTACGCGTTCGACGCCGCGTCAGCATTCATGCAGGCCGGCGACACGAACACCGCCTACCAGTGGTTCCGCGAGGCCGCGCGACGCCCCGGGGCGCCACCCGAGCTGATCGAGGCGGTCCACGGAGTCGTGCCCGCACAAGTGCTGAATCCAAAGCCCAAACGGAGCAAGGCCGGCGTCCGACGTTCCCGTGAATCCTCGAACCCGCCGCGCCGATAACTGGGCGAGGGACCCGCGCGATCCGCGCGGGTTCGTCGAAGCGTCCCCGCGGGTTCGGGGCCGCCACGGCAGGGAGACTGTCTCGCATGGGGAAGCGCGTCCGCTTCGACGATGACGCCCGCCGCGCGCTGTGGCGCGGAATCGACCAGCTGGCGAGTGCCGTGCGCATCACGCTCGGGCCTCGCGGTCGGAGTGTCGTGCTGGACCGCGCGCACGGTCACATGCCCGCGATCACACGCGACGGCATCGCGGTGGCGCACGAGCTGGAGCTGCCCGACCCGTTCGAGAACATGGGCGTGCAGATGCTGCGCGAGGTGGCGCTCCGCACCGGGCAGGAGGCAGGGGACGGCACCAGCACCGCGACCGTGCTCGCGCACCGCATCGTCGGCGATGGGTTCGCTGCGGTGGCGGCCGGCGGCAACCCGGTGGCGATCCGGCGCGGCATCGATGCCGCGGTCGCGGCCGCGCTCGCCCACCTCGCGTCGCAGGCGCGTCCGCTCGAGGACGAGCGCGATGTCATGCGCGTGGCGTCGCTCGCGGCGGGCGATCCCATGCTCGGCGAGATGATCGCCGAGGCGCTCCGCACCGTCGGGCACCACGGCGTCGTGAGCGTGGAGGAAGGCCCGGGGATGGGCGTGACGCTCGAAGTGGTGGACGGCGTGCGCTTCGCGGGCGGCTATGTCTCGCCCTACTTCGTCACCGATGCCGAGGACATGGAGGTGGTGCTCGAGCATCCGCTCGTGATGGTGGTGGACGGCGTGCTCACGCGCGCCGCGGACATCGTGCCGGCGCTGGAGCTCGCGAGCTCGCAGCAGCGGCCGCTGTTGTGCGTGTGCGAGGACATCGAGACCGAGGCGCTCGCCGTCATGGTCGTAAACCGGCTGCGCGGCACGGCGCCCGGCGTGGCGGTGCGCGCGCCCGGATCGGCGACGGCACGCCGCGAGCTGCTGGAGGACCTGGCCCTGGTCACCGGCGCGGCGCTGTTCGGCCACGCCACCGGGCTCGGCGCGGGAAGCGTGCGCGCCGAACACCTCGGTCGCGCGTGGCGCGCCACGGCCAGCACCGAGCACACCATCGTGTTGCGCGGCGGCGGGCGCACCGAGACGGTGCGCGCGCGCATGCACGAGCTGGAACGCGAGACGCGCGGCGCCTCGACCACGGCGGAGCGCGACGCCATGCGCGAGCGGCTCGCCCGGCTCGCGGGTGTCGTCGCCGTGCTGCGCGTGGGCGCGCCCACCGACGTGGAGCGGCAGGCGAGGCGGTCGCAGCTCGAGGACGCGCTGGCCGCGACGCGAGCCGCGGTGGCCGAGGGCATCGTGCCGGGCGGCGGCGTGGCGCTGCTGCGCGCCGGAGCCGTGTTGGAGGCGCTCTCACTCCGCTCG
>JAHFBX010000382.1 GCA_023249815.1 Candidatus Eiseniibacteriota bacterium | reverse complement strand
TCCCGGGCACGATCGGCGTGGACAGCCTGACCGAGAAGGAAGTGAACCTCGGCGTGGCGCTAGAGCTTCGCCGGCTGCTCGTCGACGCCGGCGCGCAGGTGCTGCTCACGCGCGAGACCGATCGCGACTTCCTCACACCGACCGACTCGACGCTCCGCTCCGACCTCGCCGAGCGAGCGCGACTCGCGAACGCGTTCCAGCCCGATCTGTTCGTGAGTGTCCATCACAACGCCGATCCCGGCGGCGCGCACGACGTGAACGAGACGCAGACCTACTACCAGTTGGGCGACGAAGGTCCGTCGTACGACGCCGCGCAGGACGTGTTCCGCGCCGTGACGCGCAACCTCGGGATCGACGTGTGCAAGATGATCCCGGGGAACTTCTTCGTCGTGCGGAACAGCGAGGCCCCGGCGCTCTTGACCGAGGCGAGCTTCCTCACCTACCCGCCCACCGAGGCCAAGCTGCGCACGCCCGAGGCGCGGCGGCTCGAGGCCGAGATCCTCTACCTGGGCATCGCGCGCTGGTTCATGCGCCGCTCGCCCAAGCTCGAGTCGTTCGCGGCCCTGGACGCCGCCGGCCGGCCCGACACGCTGTTCACCGGCGCGCCGACCCTGGCCGCGCGGCTCGCGGGCGCTTTCGACGCGGTGACGATGCGCGTGGACGGCGTCCAGGTTCCGGTCACCGTGACCGACGCCGACGTGCGCTGGAGCGGCGTGCCACCACTCGCCGCGGGAACACACGAGGCGACGCTCTCGGCGCGGCTCGCGGGCGAGGGTGCCTCACGCGCGAGGCGGCTCCGATTCCATGTCAGGAAGCCGCCCGCACGGCTGCTGCTCTCGGTCGGCGGTTCGCCGCTCGCCGCCACGCGCAGCACGTTTGGCGCGCGCGTGCGCGTGCTGGACTCCGACGACCTGCCGCTCCCGGACTCGTTCCAGGTGCGCCTCGCGAGCGAGCCCAGGCGCGTGTTCACGCCGGCCGAGACCACGGTCGTGGCGCGAGGCGGCGAGGCGTGGGGCTACCTGCGCCGCGCGCGCGGGGTCACCGCACGTTTCGCGGCGCGCGCGAAGCTCGTCGCGCGTCTCGTCCAGACCACGAGTGGCACGGTCCCCGCCGCGCGCCATGCGCTCGCCGGCGACTCGCTGCGGACGCGCACGGGATTCGTGACGAGGACACCCGAGGGTGGCGCCCCCACCGCGACGACGCTGGCGCGGCCGCAGTGGCTCAATCGAGATGGCTTCGTGGCGTTGACACTGGACTCGAGTGGGGGCGCGGCCCTTCCCCGCCTCGCCGGGTTCCGTCGCGTCGGTGAACCCGCCGAGTGGCCTCCACGTGTCGCGGCCGTGGCCGGCGGCGCGCTCCATGGACGCCGCATCGCGCTCGATCCGGAGGGCGGCGGCGACGATCCCGCAGGCACGGGCCCGGGCGGAACGCGCGCCTCGGCGCTGAACCTCGAGGTGGCGCGCGCGCTCGCCGGCATGCTCGAAGCCGCGGGCGCACAGGTGGTGATGACACGCGAGGGGGATTTCGCGGTGAGCGAGCTCGGCCGCGTGCAGGTGGCGGAGGGTTTCCGCGCCGAGCGCTACCTGCGCGTCGGTCACGCCAACGCCGCGCCGATCGCAGGCCACTACTTCAATAGCGGCGGCGGCCGGCGGTGGGCGCAGCGAAGCGCGCGCACGCTCGCCGACTTCGGGCTCCCGTCGCCACGCGTGGGCGAGTCCTCCAAGTATCCGATCGCGCAGGTGAGCGCCGTGGCGCTCTATGTGAGCCTCGCCCGAACCGACAGCGCCGAGACGCAGCTCTTGTCGGCGGGCCGGTTGCGCGCCGAGGCGTACGCGCTGTTCGTGGCGCTCGCGCGCGAGCTCGCCGTCGAGGGCGCCGGTCGCGCGGACATGCCGGACTGGTACGTGGATTCGCTGAGCGTGCTCACGGCGGAAGGTCGACCGATTCCCGCCGCGGCGGTGCGTCTGGGCGCCGCGCTCGTCGTGGCCACCGACTCGTCCGGTGTGGCGCGCTTCGCACACACCGAACCCGGTTCACTCCCCGTCGAGGTCGAGGATGTTCGCGCGCCGCTGCGCGCGGTTCTGTTAGACTCGGAGCGCGGACGCGTGTTGCGAGTGCCGCGCTGACCGGGCTGGCAGTGACAGCGTCCTCGCCCGGGGGCCAGCGCCCATGCCGCATCCCCTCCTACACGGAATCGACACGTTCTTCGGGGAGTTCGCCGCCAACCGCCGGCGTGTCGCCACCATTCTGCTCGTGGCCTCGGTGGGGTTCGGACTCGTGCTGTGGCTTGCCGGCCGGCGCATGGTGTCCGAAGTGCTGGACGACCCCAAGCGATTCGGGTTCGAGGGACCGACCCAGTGGGTGGAGCGCATCCGCCTGGAAGAGCTCGCCGAGCGCGAGGCGCCGGGACTTTACGAGATCACGTATCTCACCGCGGAGTCTCGCAAAGGTGGCAAGAAGCCCACGAACC
>JAHFBX010000136.1 GCA_023249815.1 Candidatus Eiseniibacteriota bacterium | reverse complement strand
ATGGTGGTCGATCGCCGTGGCCATCGCTCGCTGGCGGGTCATGGTGCGGAACCGGAAATCGCGCAGCTTCACCGTGACGGTTCGGCCTCGAAAGCCATCGGAGCGAAGCCGGCGCGCGACCTGGTCGGAGAGTCGCAACAGCGTGCCCTCGAGGAACTCCGGATCGCGACAGTCCTCCGGCAGCGTCACCTCGTGGCCCATGGACTTGGGGTCGAGGCCTTCGTGGTACGGGATCACCGGCGTCTGGTCGTGCCCCCACGCCGCTTCGCGCAGGTGCTCGCCCACGACGCCGAACTGGCGCTTGAGCAGGTCCACCGGGGCGTTCGCGAGCGCCGACACGGTGGGGATGCCGAGCGCGTTCAGGTGCTCGCTCATCTTGGGCCCCACGCCCCACAGCGCCTGCACCTCCTGCGGCCAGAACACGCCGCGGAATTCCTGCTCGCTGAGCGCGGTCAGGCCGCGCGGCTTGTGGACGCCGGACGCCATCTTGGCGATCAGCTTGTTCGGTCCGATGCCGATCGAGGCGCCGAGCCCGTGCGTGTCGAAGATGCGCTGCTGGAGTTCGCGCGCGATCTCGAGCGCCGACGCCGCGGTCTGGCCCCGGCCGGGGAGCTTGCGCAAATCCAGAAACGCCTCGTCCACGCTGAACGGCTCCACGTCGGGTGTGACGGTGAGGAACATCTCGAGCAGCTCGAGCGACTTCTCGACGTACTTCCGCGGATTGCCCTCGACGTATTCGGCGTGCGGGCAGAGGCGCCTGGCCTCGGCGAGCGGCATGCCGGCGCGCACGCCGAAGGGGCGCGCCTCGTAGGACGCCGCGGTCACCACCCCGCGCCGGCTGGGGTCGCCGCACACGATGATGGCCTTGCCGCGCAGGTGCGGGTGGTGCGCCTGCTCCACCGACGCGAAGAACGCGTCCATGTCCACGAGCAGGATCATAGGAGGCTCTTCGCTTCGCTCATCGTGGGCCTCAGCGTGGCCCGGTCCACGCGCGGCTCAACACCCACGAGGGCCCACGCGCGTCGTAGCAGAGCTCGTAGCTGTCGTCGGCCGGACCCTGGACCGCGAAGTAGCGGAGCACGGCCTGGCCCTCGCGTCGCGCCCACTGACCGGTCACCCGCCGCACGCGGACGACACGCCCCTGCCAGCGGAAGCGGATGGGGCGCATGGAACCGTCCACGAACGCGGTGAGCACGTCCACGGGATCGTTGAGCGATTCGAACATGACGGGGCTCGGGCACCTGGCCGAGCTTACTGCACAAATGAGCAGTGAGACAAGGGGCGGCGCCCCGCTTGCGGGAGTGAAGCTGGCCCGCTGGCAGTCGCACGCGCGGCGAGGCCATTCGCGGTGGTAGCTTCGCTCATGATCGCACGCGCCTGCTGGAGGGACCTGCGACGTGCCTGACGTCACTGGCGAACTGAACGCCGCTCTCGCCGGTCATTACGCATTGGGTCGCGAGCTTGGCCGCGGCGGCATGGCCACCGTGTATCTCGCCGAGGACCTGAGGCACCGGCGCCCAGTCGCGATCAAGGTCCTGAGCCCCGAGATCGCTCGCTCGATCGGCCCGGACCGCTTCCTGCGCGAGATCGAGGTCGCGGCGCGCCTGCGCCACCCGCACATCCTCCCGCTCCATGATTCGGGCGCCACCGACAGCCTGCTCTACTACGTGATGCCGTACGTCGAGGGGGAATCCCTGCGAGCCAGGCTCACGCGCGAGAAGCAGCTTCCGTTGGACGATGCGCTGCGGATCACGCGCGAGGTCGCCGACGCATTGAGTTACGCCCACAGCCATGGCGTGGTCCACCGGGACATCAAACCGGACAATATCATGTTAGAGAGCGGACACGCGGTGGTGGCGGACTTCGGGATCGCGCGGGCGATCACGGCAGCAGGCGGCGACACGCTGACGGCGACAGGAATGGTGCTGGGGACGCCCGCCTACATGAGCCCCGAGCAGGCGGGCGGCTCGAGTGCCCCGGATGGCCGGTCCGATCTCTACTCCCTGGGATGCGTGCTGTACGAGATGCTGGCGGGGCAGCCGCCGTTCACCGGGCCCACCGTCGAGAGTCTCGTGCATCAACACCTGATGGCGGAGGCGCCAAGCATCACGCTCATTCGGCCCGCGGTGCCGGCCTGGGTGACGGCGGCCATACGGCGCGCGCTAGCCAAGACCCCCGCCGACCGGTTCAGCCAGGTCGCGCAGTTCGCAGACGCGCTCATCGACAGCGCATCGCCGGCCTCGGCGGCGGCCACGACCATCGCGGCGGCGCCGGCGACCCGCCGGCGATGGCGGCTTGGCTGGCTGGGTGGCTTGGCAGCCCTGATCGCACTGGGCGCGCTGCTCGTGCCGCGTCCCGCTCGGCGCGCACCCGCTCTGGCCGGGCCAGCCCATGCGCACACGGCGATCGCGGTGCTTCCGTTCCAGAACCTCAGCGAGAACGGAACGCATGCCTACTTTGCCGGTGGGCTGCACGAGGAGCTGCTGACACAGCTCGCCAAGGTGGCGGACCTCCAGGTGATCAGCCGGACTTCGGTGATGGGGTATCAGGGCACCTCGAAGCCGCTCAAGTCGATCGCGGAGGAGCTCGGTGTGGGGAGCGTGGTGGAGGGAACTGTGCAGGTGGTGGGCGGGCGGCTGCGCGTGAACGTGCAGTTGATCGACGCGGCGACGGACAAGGATCTCTGGGCGGAACGCTACGACCGGACGCTGGACGACGCGTTCGCGATCCAGAGCGAGGTGGCGCAGCAGATCGTGCGTGCGGTGGGCGTGGCGCTGAGCGGTGCCGAACGAGGGAGACTCGCGGCTTCGCCCACGGCGAACGCCGAAGCCTACCGGCTGTACCTCCAGGGCAATGAGTACTACGCCCGGCCCGGCTTTCTCCGCCAGGACCGGGAAGCCGCCTTGCGACTCCACGAGCGTGCGCTGGCTCTGGATCCGAAGTTCGCGCTCGCGCACGCGGCGCTCTCGCTCGTGCATGGACAGATCTACTTCTTGCGGTTTGACCCCTCGAAGGTCCGGGCAGCGCGCCAGCGCGCGGAGGCGGAGACCGCGCTGCGGCTCGCTCCCGATCTGCCGCAGGCCCATGTCGCGATGGGCCGGACGTACTACCAGGGTGAGCGCGAATACCGCCTGGCGTTGGACGAGTTCGCGGTCGCGCTCCGGGGCCTGCCCAATGACGCCGAGCTCTGGGGCTGGATCGGGGCGGCCCACCGTCGGCTGGGACACTGGAACGAAGCTTCTGACGCGTTCGAGAAGGCGGTGAAGCTCAATCCGCGTGATGCGAACCTGTATCTTACTGGGAGTGCTCCTACCTGCGAATTATTGCGCCGCTACCCCGACGCGGTGCGGGTACTCGACCGGGCGCTGACCCTTGCTCCAGACCTGCATGAGGCAGCGTTGGAGCGGGGATGGGTCTACTTCCATTGGCAGGGACAGCTGGACACGCTGCGGGCTGCGCTGAGCCGCCTCCCAAAGGACGCGGAGCTGGGGTTCTCAGGGCATCTCGCCGCTGAGCGCGCCAGGCTCCTTCTCTGGGAGCGGAATGACGAGGGCTTGCTGCAGACGCTCCAAAGCGCAGGCCTGGACGTCTTCATCGCGCAGCACTCCTTCCTGCCCAGTGCGCTCTATGCCGCCTGGGCGTACCGGTTGCGCGGCGATCGCGTGGCGGCGCGGCGCGCGTTCGAGGCGGCCCTCGCGCGTGTGGACTCGGCGATGCGCGAGCTCCCGGACGATCCGCGCATGCATGTCGCCCGTGGCCTGGCATTGGCGGGGCTCGGGCGTCGTGTCGAGGCGCTCGCAGAGGCCCGTTGGCTGCAGCAGACTTCCCCCTACCGCGAAGACTTCTTCGACGGCCCGGGCCTGGCCGAAGCTCGCGCCAAGATCCTCGCCCAGGCCGGTGATGCCGACGCTGCGCTCGACGAGATCGAGCGCCTGCTGGCGAGGCCGGCTCGGTTCAGCGTCCACGGGCTGCGACTCGACCCGATGTGGGACCCGATCCGTGAACACCCGCGCTTCAAGGCGTTGCTCGTGAGATACGGTGGCATGGCTGCGGCCGCCCGTTAGTCCACGAGCCCCTCGCAGGTGGGCGGAACGGCTCACGGGACTTGAGCGCGCGAACGCTAGGCCTTCGCCTGCTCCCGGCCCACGTCCATCGCACGCCGCACCATGGACAGGAAGGCGCTCGCGAGCATCACTACGGCGCCGAGCCAGACCAGGTTGATGAACGGCTTCGTGCTCACCTCGACCGCGAGCGTCTCGCTGTCCTTCGCGCGCTCCTGGCCCGGCAGCGCCAACAGGACGCGCCCGCCGTCGGCGGGATCGGCGGTCACGATCGAGACCGTTCCACCGCTCGGCAGGTAGGCCGGTGTCGTCTTGCGCCGCGCGTCCGCCACCGACACTTCCATGCTCGGCTTGAGCGGTACGGTGCGGCCACCGATGTCCGCCACCACGTTCGCCGTGAGCTTCATGCGGCCCTCGCCGGGCTCCGGCAGGAAGCTCTCGAACGTGTACTTCACGTTGCCCACCTGCTTCGTCTCGCCGACCTTGAACCAGGTGCCGCCCGCCTCGTCCTCGCCCACCATCTCGAGCGGCGAGATGTAGATGTCGTGCGTCAGGAAACGCTCGATGTGCGGCTTCTTCATGTAGCCCTGGTTGTACTCGCTCCAGTAGAACTTGGCGTTCGCGGTAAAGCGCCGCTCGGGCGACACCACCGCGATGATGGCGTGGTCCTTGCCGTCCACGTCTCGTTTCATTCCCTCGAACACGAGGTCGTAGCCGAGCGCCTTGCGCGATTCCCCGCGAGGCAGCTGCACCTGCGCGTCGCGACCGTAACCGCTCGAGGCGATGACGCCGATGATCAGCACCGAGGCGCCCATGTGGCCCAGGAAGGCCACGCCGTGCTTCCAGCCGGCGCGAAAGCCGCGCAGCGTGACCATGAGGTTCGAGGCCAGCGCAAACGCCATCGCGAACACGATCGCCGCGGGCACCGGCTGTCGCACGCCGATGAACACCGCGACCAGTGCTGCGACGACGCCGAAGCCCGCGGCCGGCAACGCGGCGCGCAGGAATGCCTCGGGCTCGTGCTGCCGCCAGCGCAGCAGCGGCGCCACGCCGAGCAACACGCCCATCGCGATCGCGAGTGGCGCGTTGACCAGATTGTAGTAGCTGGTTTGCACGTTGCTCGGCGGGCCGAACAGCCGCGTGATGAGCGGCGCGCTCATGCCCACCGCGACCAGCGCGCACATGAGCATGAACACAAGCTGGCCCAGCCACATGAACGATTCGCGCGAGAACGCGCCGAGCGCCTCGGGCGCGCGCGGGATCTCTCGCATGCGCGTGAGCAGCAGCGTGTACCCGGTGATCCCTGCCATGGCGATCATCCCGATCAGGAAGCCGCCGAGCCCGAACGGGATGCGCCAGTCGTCGTTCGCGGCGAACGAGTGCACCGAGAAGTCCGCGAGCACGCCGCTGCGCGTCAGGAACGAGGCGTAGAGCACGAGCACGTAGCTCGTGACCGCGAGGAAGAAGTTCGTGCGCCGGAGCGAACCGGTGACGCGCTGGACCAGCAGGCCGTGGACGAGCGCGATGTTCGCGAGCCACGGGATCAGCGAACCGTTCTCGACCGGGTCCCAGCCCCAGTAGCCGCCCCAGCCGAGCACCTTGTAGGCCCACACGCCGCCCATGATGAACCCGGTGGCCTGGATCGCGGTGGAGAACACCGCCCACGGCAGCACCGGCTTCACCCAGCCGTCGTAGTCGCGCTTGACGAGCGCCGCGCACGCGATCGCGAACGGCACCACGAACGACGAGAACCCGGTGAACAGCACGGGCGGGTGGATGGTCATCCACCAGTCCTGGAGCAGCGGGTTCAGGCCCACGCCGTCGGTATAGGCCGCCTTGCTGGCCAGGAATGGCCCGCGCACCACGCCCACGAACGTCAGCATGATGACCGGCAGGTTCAAGAAGAACAGCGCCGGCTCGGTGAGCGCGTGCCGCCAGCGCATGAGCACGAGACCCAGCGTCGTCGTGAGCAGCGCCCACAGCAGGAACGTGCCCTCCTGACCGCCCCAGAACGCGGCGTAGACGTAGCCTGACGGCATGTCGCGCGACGAGTAATCGTGCACGTACTGGAACTGGAACTGGTGGCTGAACAGGATCCACCACAAGAACGCCGCGCCGCCGAGCAGCGCCAGCCACTGCAGCCGGAACGCCGCGCGCGCGATGGGCGAGGCGCCGTCGCGGCCGAGCAGCCCCGCGAACCAAGCGAACCCGGCGGTCACCGCGGACAGGAACGCGAGCCAGCACGCCACCTGGCCCCAGTTCAAGGCGCCGCTCGCCGTGAGCCCGGCGCCCAACAGCAGCGTCGGGACGAGCAGGGCCAGCGTGGTGGTGAGCGCCGGGCGGCTCACGAGGGCTTGCCCCCCGCGTTCCGCTCGGCTTCGGCCTGGTACTTGGACGGACATTTGACGAGCAGCTGCTGGGCTTCGAAGTGGTCGCCCTGGAACTTGCCGATCGCCACCACGCTCACCGCCTGGTCGAAGTTGCCCGGGATGACGCCGCGGTATTCCACGGGCATGACGTCACCCTTCTCGTCGCGCAGGTTGAAGCGCAGGAACTGCTCCTCGGCCTTGAGGATGTAGTCCTTGTCCGCGAGCTTGCCATTTACCTGCACGAGGCCGCTCGCCGTGCGGGCCTCGGCGAATCCGATGTACGGCGTCATCGTGCGTTTGAAGCTCGAGACACCCACGGTCGCGGCCACGGCGAGCAGCGCGACGGCCACGATCACCTTGAGGTTCATCGTCTCTCCATGTCGCGAAGGCGCCGCTCCACGCGCAGGATCCAGCCGAACAGCAACCCCCACACGAGCAGCGAGACGCCGAGCACCACCCAGTTGCGGTCCATGAGCCGTCCTTCGCGCTCAGGTCGACAGCCGCCGCTCGAGCCGGAACACGCGCACGCGCAGCGACTGCAGCCAGGTGAACAGGAACGTGAATCCGACGAGCATCGACAGGAAGCACCAGCGGATGATGGGATCCATGTCCACCTTCCCGGTGCTGTTGATGATGGGATCGGGGTGCAGCGTGGAATAGATGCGTGGCACCACGAAGACGAGCGGCGGCACCGCCACGAACGCCGCGATCGAGTAGACCGCGGACAGCCGCGCCCGCCGTTCCTCCCCTTCGATGCTGCCGCGCAGTGCAAGGTACGCGCCATAGATGAGAAGCACGAAGAAGATGCTCGTCTCTCGTGGATCCCAGTTCCAGTACGAACCCCACATCGCCTTGGCCCAGAGCGAGCCCGAGACCGTGGCGACGATGCAGAACAGCACGCCCAGCTCTGCCGCGGCGGCGGCGTGGTCATCGTGATGCAGATCGCGCTTCCACAAGTACAAGGCGCTGTGAAGCATGGACCAGCCTAGCGCCAGCACCGTCACCCAGGCGGTCGGGATGTGGAAGTAGAGGACGCGGGTGGTCTCGGCGAGCACCGGAACGAGG
>JAHFBX010000135.1 GCA_023249815.1 Candidatus Eiseniibacteriota bacterium | reverse complement strand
GCTCTGGCCCTTCGCCAGTTCGTCCTCGGCCGCGCGCAGCTTGCCGATGATCTCCTCGGCCGTGTGTCGCTTGCGAGCCATCTCCGTGCCCCTTTCCTCGAGTACCCCGCCCAGATGACCCCATCGGGTCTGGACCGATCTGAGGGGGTCACGTAACTCGTGAGAGTGCAGGGCTCAGGCGCGTGTCGCGCGCAGTAGCGAGGCGAGCACGGGCCCGAGCCGCGGATGGGCGTCGAACGCGTGGACGAACTCGTCCTCGCGGCGGCCACCCTTCGCGCGGATCACGCTCACGAGTGCCGCCTTCTCGCGCGGTGTCCAGCGCGAAACCCCCGGCAGCAGCGTCACGAGTGGGGCCCAGCGCGACCACGCGTGCCGCTCGGACTCGCTCCAACCGGCGAGCGAGCGCAAACGCAGCCGTTCGGCCGCCGTGCGTTCGCACGCTTCCGCGGCGCGCGCGCGATCGCCACCGAAGCGCGCGGTGATGAGGCGCGTCACCGCCAGGCCGGCCGAGGGCAGCGGCAGCTCCCCGATGACGTCGCGGAGTGACGGGCCGCGATGCCAGTAGAGGTTCGAACGCGCGAGCCGCCGCAGTGAGGCGGCGGACGAGCGATGCGACGGCTCGCGAGCCATGCGAGAGAGCTCTCGCCGCATGATCGAGCGGGCGCCCGCCGCGCGCGGGCGGAAGCCCATCTTCTGATAGAACCACCACGCGCCCGACTCGATGGCCTCGTCGTTCCCGTCGCCCAGCTGGTAAGGAAAGATGGTGAACGCATCCGTGCCGAACAGCGCGCGCGTCATGCCGAGCACCGTGCCGTAGACCGGACCCGCCTCAGCGCCGCGATAGGTGTCGAACACGTTGAACGCGATCTCGGCCGAGCGGTAGAGCGCGCTGGTCAGGACGTAACCGATGGGTACGCCGTTCTTGAGCGAAAGAAACCCGTACACGGATTCGAGTAGGAGCCGGCGCTCGGGCTTGGCGCCGATCATGAGGAACTCGAGGCCGTCCCCGCAGTCGATCCGGCGCACGTCGCGGGCGTCGCCCCAGGCGAACACGTCGAGGTCGCGACTGCGCGTGGCCATCGCCTCCATGGCGAGCGCGAGCGCCCGCTCACCCTCGCGCACGGAGAGCGCGCGGATGGCGCGTGGCGGCAGGCCCACGACGCGCGTGAGATCGGGCCGGCCGGCGAACGGCGCCGATTGGAAGTGCACGCTCCGCACCGGCCAGCTCGAACGCGTGCGCGCCGGTGTCGTCGGCGTTCCACGCAGCACGTATTCGAGTCCCAACCCGTCGTGGACACGCTCGAACACGGCGTCGTCCGGGAGTCGCTCGGACAGTCGCCGCGCCACGAACGCGCCGGTCGCCTCGCCGGGCGCCTTGAGCTTCTCCAGCCAGCCTTTGAGCCCATAGTCATACTCGTCCAGCCCCGGCACCTCGCCGTCGTGCGCCAGCAGTGGCAGCCATGCTTCGAGCGCGTCCGGGTCCTCCACTGCCGCGACGTCCAGGTCGAGCTGCTTCGGCCAGCGAGCCGCGAGGCGTCGTGCCGTGGGCGCGAAGAACCCGAAGCGGAGGTCGCAGCCGCTGATCCCCGAATCCGCGAGCGCCGCGCGATGGCGGCGGACATCGGGCCTGCGTCCGAACGCGGCGAGCGCTCCCTGGACAAGCGTCAGCGTCGCGCGGTCATCGGGGTAAGCGCGGGCCGCGAGCAGCAGCTCGTGCAGTCGCTCGAGCGGTCTGGCACCCAGCCGCGCGCGCAGCAGGCGGCGGAGCGTCGCTCGTCGCTCGCGCGCGGCCGCGGCGCCGAACGTCCAGCGCAGCGCTTCGAGACGCGCCAGGTCCCTCGTCACGAGCGCGGGCGACACCGATCAGAGGCCCGCGGGCGTCGCGTCACCCACGCTGTCGGGAGGGGCTTCCACCGGGACCCAACCATGATCCGGGATCAGCATGTCGGCGCGGCCGGTCAGGCGGTCCATGCGCACCGGCACGATGTCGCCGTCCACCGTCATGTGGTCGTAGCGCCAGCGCGTCGGCCACACGCACAGCGCGAACGCCAGCGCCAGCAGGAACAACACGAGCGGGACGATCCAGCGCCGGGCCATGCCGCTCACTTGACCCAGCGGTCGAACCAGTCGGCCTGGCGCTTGAACCAGTCCGCCCGATGCCGCGGCTCGCGCAGGGTGTGCCCCTCGCGCGGGTAGTGGACGTACTCGACGGGCACGCCGAGCGCCTTGAGCGACTGGTACGTGACCTGCGCCTGCGGATTCGGCACGCGCACGTCCGCCTCGCCGTTCAGCACGAGCGTCGGCGTCCTGGCCCGCTCCATGGTCGCGACGGGTGAGCTCCGGCGCCACTTGTCGAACGACTCCCACGGGCGGCCCTCGAAGTCGTACGCGCGGTAGAGGTGGATGTCGCTCTGCCCCCAGTGCGCGGCGAGGTCGCTGGCGCCGGCCGAGACCACGGCGGCGTCGTAGCGGAGCGTGTGCGTGATGGCCCAGGCCGAGAGGTAGCCGCCATAGCTGTGGCCGAACACCCCCAGGCGGTTACCATCCGCGATCCCCCAGCGCACGAGGCTGTCCACGCCGGTCTCGACGTCTCGCCAGTCCTGGCCGCCCCAATCGGCGCGCTTCCGCAGCATGAACGCGGTGCCGTAGCCGCCGCTGGAGCGGAAGTTCGGCATGAACACCTGGTAGCCGCGGCCAGCCATGTATTGCGCCATGACCTGGAAGCCCCTCGTGTAGCGGGAGGAGTAGGGGCCGCCGTGCAGCAACACGAGCGTCTTGAGCGCCGCACGCTCGGACGCCCCGGGCGGACGGACGAGCACGCCCTCGACCTGAACGCCGTCATCGCTGGTCCAGCGCACGGTGCGCTGCATCCCGAACACGCAGCCGGCGGCGTCCGCGTGCATCCGCGACACCGCGCGAGATGGCGCGCCGACGTGATCGGCGAGGTGCACCTCGGGTGGGCGATTCCAACTCGAGGCCACGTAGGCCACCTGGCTCCCCGCACCTCGCACCGCCGCGCCCGCGGTCTCGCCGGCCAGGTCCAGCCCGAGCGTCACCGCGCCGCCCGCGCGCGGCACCGCGGCCACGCGCTTCGTGGCGCCCTGCGAGCTCCAGAAAAACAGCGTGTCGGACGTGGCGCTCCACGTGGGTGCGTCTGCGTCCTCGTCGAACGACGCGGTCAGCTTCAGCGGCGCTCCGCCGGCCGCGGGAGCCACCCACAGGTCCGTCTTCTGGATGAAGCTCTTCCGATCGCTCCCGCCGGCCCACGCGAGCCAGCGTCCGTCGGGCGACCACGCGAACGAGCCCTGCAGCATCGCGTCGAGCTTGCGTGGCGCGGCGGGGCTCGCGCCCTGCGCGGACACGATCGCGATGTCGGTGAGGTTGCCGTCGTCCGGGCGACCGGTCGGGTTCCACACGAACGCGATGCTGCGAGCGTCCGGCGACCAGCGCGGGTCGGCGACCATGAACGTGCCCGACGTGAGCCGGCGCTGCTTCCGGGACGCGACATCGATCACCCACAGCTGGTTGTACTGCGGGATCTCGTCCTCCACGACCTGGTCCCACTTCTTCTTCCGCCACTCCTTCACGTGCTTCGGCAGCGTGTCGAGCATGGTGAACGCGATCGAGCGCCCGTCCGGCGACCACCGCATCTCGCCCACGGACTCCACGAACGTCGTGAGCTTCCACGGCTCGCCACCGCGCAGCGGGAGCAGCCAGATGGAAGGCTTGTTCTCGTCACTGTCGCGCGCCGATAGGAACGCGAGCGTGTCGCCGCCGGGTGAGAACTGCGGGGCGTAGTCGTTCTTGGCGTGGCGCGTGAGCACGCGGCAGGTGTCGGTCTCCGCCTCCCACAGCCAGATGTCCTGGTTCGTGGTGTTCTCGGCCGTGTCGGGAGCGGTCACGGTGAACGCCAGCCGGCGGCCGTCGCGCGACCACTCGAGCCCCTGCACCTGCTTCATCGTGAGCACGTGGCCGAGCGAGAACACCGCCGACGGCGCCGGCTTCGCGGCGGCGGCGGTCACTGTCGCGCACGCGAGCGCGACGGCCGCGGCGAGCGCGAGCTGCGTGACGGTGCGCGCGGGGCGCGGCCAAGCGTCCATGGGGGCTCCGGGGTGAGCAGGCATCGAGACCGTGGAGCCTAGCAGAAGCCCCGAACACCGGGCGGCGGACCCCGCTCTACGGAGCCCGCCGTCCCGGTCCCGAACCCGAGGTCAGTTCGTGGCGCCGCTCGTGGCGACCTTCACCACGACACGGTGCGCCACCGGCTTCCCGGCCTCGTCCCGCCAGTACACGGTGACGCGGGCGTCCTTCTCCACTTCACCCGCGGACCGCATGCCGGCATGGCGCGCGAACACCATCTGCTTCGGCGTCCTGCCGCCCTTCTCCACGGTGATCGAGGCCGCGTCGATCGCGACCACCGTGCCGGTGAACTGGCGATAACTGGCGGTCTTGCCCGATGACGCCGCCGTGGCCTTTGGCTCGCGCTTCGCGGCCGCGGCGGGGAACGCCACACCCACGACCGGAGCCATGAGTGCGACAGCCAGCGCCAGCGGCGCCAGCTTGCGTGCATGCATCATGTGCTTCACCTCCCCTCGGCTCACGGGGGCCGGGGGTCGAACGAGGTTCGGGCGCGGGCGCGACGCGCGTCAATGGCGAGGCGACCTGTCGCCGGCGTTCGCGCCGTCGTCCGCATCGTGCACGCACGCCGAAAGCCACGCTGGCGCGGACGCGGGCCTGCGTATGCTTCGGGGCGACAACGTCGTGGACGACTTGGAGCGCGGAATCGCTGTCCGCGCTGGGTGCGCTTCGACGCCAGCGGGCAGTGCGAGCCTCAGTGAGCGCGGCGGGAGGGAGTGCAGTCCTCGAGCGCCGGAGACGCGGCCGAATCCCGCGCGGAAGCGGCGAGCAGCGGAGGCCGCCGACTACGCGCGATGCGTGCCGCGCGCCACACGTTCGCGTGCGCCTCCACGGTGTCCTCGAGTGGCCGCCCGTAGCCGCCCCCGAGCGTCAGACACACGGGCAGATCGCGCGACTCGAGCCATGCGAACACACGCCGGTCGCGTTCGGCGAGGCCCGCGTGCGTCATGCGCAGCCGGCCCAGGCGGTCGCTCGCCAGCGCGTCCACGCCCGCCTGGTAGAACACGAGATCCGGCGCGTGCGCGTCGAGCGCCGTGCGCACGTGACGGTCGAGTGCGGCCAGCACGTCGTCGTCACCGGCGCCGTCCTCCAGCTCCACGTCGAGCGTGGAATGTTCCTTCCGCAGCGGATAGTTGTGGCGCGCGTGCATCGAGAACGTGAACGCGGTCGCGTCGCCGGCGAAACACGCCGCCGTGCCATTGCCCTGGTGCACGTCCAGGTCCAGCACGAACGGCCGTCGCGCGAGGCCATCGCGGCGGAGCAGCGCCACGGCCACCGCGAAATCGTTGAACAGGCAGTACGCCTCGCCACGATCCGGGAACGCGTGGTGCGTGCCTCCGGCCAGGTTACCCGCCACGCCGTGCGCGAGCGCGGCGCGCGAAGCCTGCACCGTGCCCCACAGCGCGGCGCGCGCGCGCGTCACCAGCTCGGGCGACCACGGCAGGCCGAGGCGGCGGATCTCGGCATCGCTCCACGCGCCGCGGAGCGAGCGCGCCACATACGCGGCGTCGTGTCCGGCGAGCAGCCAGTCCTCGGGCGCCGGCTCCGAGCGCGTGATCCAGTGCGGCTCGAGCACGCGTTCGGCGAGCAGCCGCTCGCGAACGAGCGCGTACTTGGGCAGCGGGAACGGGTGGGACTCGGCGAGCGGGAACGAGAACTGATCACTCGACCAGGCGAGCAGCGGGTGTGTGTGGTCCGCCGCGGCCGCGCCGTCGTCAGCACGCGTTCGCTCGAAGGTCATTTCGCCCTCGCGGCGGAATACATCGCCAGCGCCTGGTCGCGCCGCTCGGCATGGTCCACGCGCGGGAGCGGATAGGTCTCGCCCAGCGTCACGCCGGCTTCGAGCAGTACCAGCGGCGGTGACTCCCACGGGCGATGCACGTACGCGTCGGGGAGCTTCGCGAGTTCCGGGCACCACTGGCGGACGTACCTCCCGGAGGCGTCGAACCGCATGCCTTGTAGGATTGGATTGAAGATGCGGAACCACGGCGCGGCGTCGCTGCCCGTCCCCGCGGCCCACTGCCAGCCGCCGTTGTTGCTGGCGAGATCGCCATCCACGAGATGCGTCATGAACCAGCGCTCACCGCGCTGCCAGTCGAGCAGCAGGTCCTTGGTGAGGAAACTGGCGACGACCATGCGCACGCGGTTGTGCATGAGCCCGGTCGCCAAGAGCTCGCGCATGCCGGCGTCCACGATGGGGTAACCGGTGCGGCCCTCGCACCACGCGGCGAAGTCCGCGTCGGTGCCGGTCCAGCGCAGCCGGTCGAACTCCGGCCGGAACGCGCCCTGCTCGACGTGTGGGTGGTGCCAGAGCACGTGCGCGAAGAAGTCGCGCCAGCGCAGCTCCTGAACGTACTTGTCCGCGCTCGCGGCGAGACGGGGGTCGCGCGCCGCGGCGGCGAGCACGCCGTGCGCGAGCCGGCGGATGCCGAGGGTGCCGAACTTGAGATCGGCAGAGAGCTGCGACGTGGCGGGTACGGACGGGAAGTCGCGCTCCGAGGCGTAGCGCGCGAGGCCCGCTCCCGGCTCGCGACCGGTGCCGCCGAGAAAGCGTTGCAGCCGGCGGTGCGCGTGCGACTCGCCCGCGGGCCAAGCCGCGCTCCCGGGCTCGGCGAATCCCAGCCGCTCGAGCGTAGCGAGCCTCGGCGATGGCAGCTCATGCGGTGCGAGGCATTCGACACGAGCGTGCGGTTCGGCGATCGGAACTTCCTCGCACGCTCGCCGGAACGGCGTATACACGGTGTAGTTCCCGCCCGTGCGCGTGGTCACCGCCCCGGGCGGCACGAGCAGCCGGTCGTGGAAGCGCTTGACGCCAACACCCGCCGCACGGAGCGCCGCCTCGACCCGGTCATCGCGCGCGGCGAGCGCGGGCTCGTACTCGTCGTTCCAGTACACCGCGTCAGCGCCCGTGGCCCGCGCCGCTCGCGGCACAGTCTCCGCCGGGTCGCCGTGCGCGAGCGCCAACTTCGAACCGCGCGCCGCGATCGAGGCGGAAAGCTCGGTGAGCGCGCCGAGCACGAACCGCACCCGCGTCGCGGCCATGTCCGGCCGCGCAAACCAAGCCGGGTCACTCGCGTAGAACGGCACCACGTCGTGGTCGGAGTCGTGCGCCGCTTCGGCGAGTGCGGTGTTGTCGTCGAGGCGCAAGTCCTTCCGGAACCAGTGCAGGATCCGCATCAGGCTTCGGCCTGCCGCCTTGCGGCCGCTTCATTCGCGCGCATGCGCGCATCATGCCCTGACGCGATGCGCGCACCAACCGCGGCGAGCGTCAGGCGCGATCGATGCGGCAGCTGTAGCAGCCCGGGCGCGCGTTGTGCGCGTGGACGTAGCGCACGGCCGGGTCCGCGAACAGCTTGGTCACGACCGCCTCCAGGTCACGGCCTTCGGCCA
>JAHFBX010000134.1 GCA_023249815.1 Candidatus Eiseniibacteriota bacterium | reverse complement strand
CTACCAGACGGTGTACGCGCGCCTTGACGGCGCCGTGGCCGCCCCCACGGCCGGGCTCCACTTCTCCGAGGTGCTGCTCGACTCGCTCGCGGCCGCTGGCATCCGTCGGGCGGCCGTGACATTGCACGTGGGCCCGGGGACGTTCCGGCCCATCACGGTGGACGATCCACGCCAGCACGACATGGACGAGGAGTGGTTCGAGGTGAGCGAGGAGTCGGCAGGTACCATGCGCGAGACGCGTGCGCGGGGCGGAAGGCTGGTAGCGGTGGGCACGACGTCGGTCCGCGCGCTGGAGTCCATGGCCGACGCCCACGGCGGCGCGATTGCCGCGGCGGGCGGCTGGACGCGCAAGTACATCTTGCCGCCTTGCGAGTTCCGCGCCGTGGACGCGCTGCTCACCAACTTCCACCTGCCGCGAACCACGCTGCTCCTGCTCGTGGCCGCGTTCGCCGGGGAGGAGCGCCTGCGTGCGGCCTATGCGCACGCCGTGCGCGAGCGCTACCGGTTCTACTCCTACGGCGACGCGATGCTCGTGATCTGAGCGGCCCGGCAATAGGGCTGTGCTCAGACAGAGCCCAGGCTCGACGGGATCCCGGGCGGGCACATCGTGTTCACGACGGGCCTGCTGCGTGCGATGCGAACGCCCGACGAACTCGCGGCCGTGTACGCGCACGAGTGGGGCCACGTGAAGCGGCGTCACGTCATGCGCAGCATCCTCCGTCAGGCCTCACTCCAATTGCTCCTCTCGCTGGTGGCGGGAGACCCGTCGGCGCTGAGCAATGGGCTCCGCACGGCAGGCGAGCTGGGCCGCCTGTCGTAAAGCCGCCCGTACGAGCGCCAGGCGGACGACGAAGCGATGGCGTTGCTGACGTGCTCGGACGGAGTCGCTAGCGGGCGGGCTCAGGTCTCGCGTGACGTCGCGCGCGAGGCGTGGCGTCGCGCGCCCGCCCCTCCGGATCCCACTCGGCCTCCAGCAGCCCATCCCGCTCGCTCCACACGTAGTGGGAGCGACCTCCGAACGCCTTCTCCAGTTCACGCGCGATGCGATGTCCGAGCTTCTGGGAGGTGGTGAGCACCTCGAGCTTTCCGCTCTTGCGGCCCAGCATGACCAAGCGGCGCTCGGGCTGGGTCGCGCGTGCGCGGCGCTCCACGTTCCAGATGCGGCGGCGCACCTCGGTCTCCCGCTCAGGCTCGAGCGCCAGCGACACGCGTACACGCCCGAAATATTCCTGCGCGGCCACCTGCGAGCACGCCGGACAGATCGTCCACGTGACGTCGGCGGGCACCCGGCGTGCCGTTCCGGCGGCGCGCCAGGTCTTGTTGAGGTAGACGGCGAAACAGCGTTCGCAGGCCGCGGGTTCGCGCAGGCTTCGCGTGCGGACCGCGACCGGCGGGCCGCTCGTGCGGCGGCTGCGTTTGCGCGGCCGGTCGTCCGCGCGCGTGTTCACGCGCTTTTCGAGCCTCTTCGTGAGCCGTTCCATGGAATCCCTCCTTCGCAAGGTGAACAAGTCCGGCAAATCGGATGCCGCAAGATCTCTAGGGCGAGCCTCCAAGCAGATTCACATCCATCTCACGGGACTCCTCGGGTGCGGCGGCGAGCAATTCCGCGACGCTCACGCCGCGTAACCCTGAATGTTGCAAGGCTTCGAGGATAGCCAGGAGTGCGGCGACGGTCTGCGAACGATCGGCCTCACCGAATGGGCTGCCGTCGTGGAGGATGAGGATGGATCCGCCGGAGAGGCGGTTCATCACGCGGCGCACGATCGTGTCCACGCCGGGTCGGTAGGTGTCCTCGGGATAGACGTCGCCCAGTACGGAAAGGTAGCCCGCACGCGCCACGAAGCGCGCCTGGGACGGGGCCATGAAGCCGAATGGTGGCCGGTAGTGGCGCGCCGTGACGCCGGCCGCGCGTGAAACGGCGGCAGCGGAACGTTCCAGTTCACGCCGGATCAAGCCCGGCGTGGACACCGGAAGCGGCCAGTGGAGGTCGCCATGGAGCGCCAGTTCGTGGCCTTCGTCCACGGCCCGTCGTACGACGTCGGGCATGCGGTCCACGTTGGGGGCGAGCGTGAAGAAGGTGGCGTGCGCACCAAATCGCGCGAGCAGATCCAGCACGTGTGATGTGGCGCCGCGCGAAGGTCCGTCGTCGAACGTCAGCGCCACCCGATCGCTCACGCTGTCCACGCGGCAGAGCAGGTGCCCGCGCGCCCAGCTCGAGAACCGAGGCGAGTGGAGCAGGGTCATGGACGCGCCTCCGCCGCCGCCTCGGCGACGAGCCGAAGCAGCAGCCGTTGTTCGGCCCGGGCGCGCCTCACCAATCTCGGCTGCCGCCACTCGAGGCCGAGCAGCCGGGCGCGCTCCCAGAGTGCGTGGACCCACTGAACGTATGGAAGCATCCACAGTCCGAGCGAGACGGTGAGCACCACCGCGGCCAACGCGCTCCACAGTGGGAAGCCGTAGATACGGGTGAGCACGATGACGAGCACCAGGTAGGCAAGCGGGAAGAACACGAGCCCGGAGATGATACGACCGAACGCGAAGCGAGCAGGGTCCCGCCCGACGTGATGCGCGATCCACTCGCCAGCCGCCCATGGCGCGGCGTGCAGCAGAGCACCCACGGCGGCAGCGGGCGCACCCAGCACGCAGAGCACGGTCAGCGTGCCCGTCCGCTGTCGCCACGGTCGCCCGCGCCGATCCCAGGACAGCGCCCGGTCGGACAGGTGGAGCGCACCCCTGGCCTTGGCGTAGGCGCGGCCGTGCCGGCGTATGACCGCGAACCGCTCGGGCTCCTGCACCCGCAGCTGCTCGAGCCGAGCCGCGACGCGCTGGGCGCTCTCCAGCTCGCGCGCACCCCGCCGAGGTGAGAGTCGCGCCAGGGGCTCGAGTTGGGAGATCGCCGCCGCGAGCGCCGGCTGGGGCAGATCGAGAATCAGCGAACGCAGGCGCTGGTGCAGGTGCCCGGTGAGCGCGTGCACCACTCCCTCGGGGTCCACCTCCGCCTGTGCAAGGTACGGCGCCAGGTCGACGGGTTCGCCCACGCTCACGGTCACCTCGCTGCCGAACGACGTTCGGTCGGCGTAGTGGATCCCGGTCGGGACGAGAACCGGGACGTGCGCGGTTGCGTCTGAACCAGCGAATCCGCTCGAATGCGGCTCGCCCGCACGATGCGGCGACGAGGTCTGCGCGGGATCCCGGCGAGCCGCAGCGAGTGCCAGCCGGGCCGCACCGGTCCGAAGCTGTAGCACCGTGCGGTCCGCCTCGCTCACACCCTCCGGGAACAGCGCCACGACGTGACCGCCGTCGAACAGCGCACGACAGCGACGAAACGTATCCTCGTTGCCGGTGCGGTCGTGTTCGCCAGGAGACGGGATCACCGGGAGCGCGCCATGCAGTTCGAGCAGGAATGCGCGCACGAACGGCTTGAAGAGCTGCCCGAGTGCCAGGAAGTGAAGCTTGCGCGCGAGCGCCACGTCGAGCACGAGTACGTCCGTCCACATCGCCGGATGGTTCGCCACCAGGAGCACGGGTCCCCTGCGCGGGAAGCGCTCGCGGTGACGCACGCGCAAGTGGCGGAAATAGACGCGCACCGCTGCCCGCATCATCAGCGTCACGCCCGCGAAGCCCAGCGCGACGAGCCCGTCCAGGAGTCGTCCCGCGACGGGCGCGGTTCGCGCATCGCGCGCGCCCAGGTCCCGGCCGGTGGGTCGGCTGGATTCGTGACGCGTTCCACTGGCGCTTGCGCTCCTCATGAGCCTGTTCCGGGTTCGTTCCACGAGGCGGCTCACCGCCCCGAATCGCCGGCGCCGAAGGAAGCCCTTGCCGGGCCATCGCCGGACTTCGCGCGACCACTCCCAGAATACGCTTGGCCGCCTCGCCCGAGTCTCGGCCAATGGGCCCATCTCAAATGCGACGTCCGGACCATCGCCCAAACGACAGGCTCGCAGCGGCGTCCGGCGCGGCAGGGGACATGCGGTAGAGTGCCCGCTTCGCGATCCCCTGCACTGAACCGGAGATACAGCCTCATGTCTCGCACACGACGCTGGATCCTGTCCGCCACACTGGTCCTCACCGTTTCGACGACTGCTTCGGCGACTGGCGCGCCGGCATCGCGCTCCACAACCCTTCCGGAGTCGGGCCTGTTCGCGCCCGTCGCGTCACAGCTTCGCGAGAGGCTCGCGCGGCTCGCGACGCCGCCCCTGGGCGCGCTCATGATCTCGGAGCGACTCGAGCTACTGGTCGACTCCGGCCAGCCGGACGAGGCCGCACGCCTCGCGCGCCAGATCCAGACGGACGATCCCGGGACCCGGCTCGCGAGGGCCAAAATCGCGCTCACCGTGCAGGACTTCGCATGGGCCGCGCGGCTTGTGGCGAGCTTCGCCGCCTCCGACGACGCCGAGGCGCGCTCGCTCCGCTATCGCTGGGAGTACGTGCGCGACAACGCTGCGGGGATCGATTCCTTGACGCGGGCCCGGCTCGCGCGATCGACCACGCACGTGGCACCGGAGCTCCTCGCCGCCGCGCGACTCGCCTACGACCAGCTCGACAACGCGCGGGCGGATTCCCTCTATTCACGTGTGCTCACAACGACACCTTCGGGGGCTGGCGCCGCCGCCTCGCGCGCGCGCTCCGCCGCACACGTGGGCCGCGCACTGGTGATGCAGAAGCGGCGCGAGTGGGACGCCTCGCTGGCCGAACTCGAGGACGCACTCGCCGAGTATTCCAGCCCGACCGCGCTCGAGGCGCTCTCCAACACGCTCGTGCGACTGGGCCGCACCGACGAGGCCATCTCGGCGGTGGAGTGGGGCGTTCGCCTGAATCCCTACCACGAGAGTTCGCACTACTTCCTCGGGAACGGCTACGCCCGCAAGAACTACACGCAACTGCTCGCCGCGTATCCGCGATCGTTCGCCGACGCGGCGGGGCGCCGGTCGCTCGCGGCCGCGGATTCGGCGCTCGCCGCGGGCGACCGGGCCGGAGCGAGGCGCGGCTACGAGCGCCTCGTCGCGGAGCACCCCCGCTGGGTGGACGCCCGCGTGCGCCTGGCCTCGTTGAACTTCGATGACGGACGCTTCGAAGCGTCGCGCGACGGCTGCTTCGCCGGGCTCGCGACGTGTCCCGAGTACGGCCGGGCGCATGCCGTGCTGGCGAAGGCGCTGGAGTCGCAGCGGTTCGTCGTGGACGTGCATCGCGCCGACTACGAACGACGCTTCGCCGCCGCTCTCACGCCCGAAGTGCCCGGCATCGACCGGTTCGTGGCGAACTGGAGATCGCTCACGCCGCGGCACCAGAAGCGCGTCGCGCTGTCCATCGCGCCGTGGAAGCGATTCGTGCCCGTGCTGGTGGAAGGCGGTGCGACGTTCTACATCAAGCCGCTCTACCAGCTGCTCGGAGAGTGCCCGAACCTGGAAACGCTACGCGACCAGCGCATCAACTACGACTCGCGGCTGTGGGACGACGTGCGCGGCTGCGGCGGCTACCACACGGTGACCGGCATCGAGGACGTGGAGCGCACGATCTTCGATCGCTACAACACCGTGCTGCACGAGCTGTCGCACCAAGTGCACGGCGTGCTGCCGGCGGACGACTCTCGCGTCATCCAGGAACACTATCGCCGCGCCAAGGAGCGCGACGACGTGACGAAGGACAGCTATCTGTCGCGCTACGCCGGTGGCAGCGTGTACGAGTACTTCGCGGAAGGCGCTAATGCGCTCGAATCACCGAAGCGCGACGCGTACGACCCACGCGAGGTCGTGCACGAGCGCCTCACGACGATGGATCCCGACCTGGAGAAGCTCGTGAGCTCGATGTTCGCGCGTACCGATGTGAGCGGGTCCTACCCCGTGGCGTTCGCGTCGGGGGGTGACGACCGCGTCGGGCGCGGACGCGTGGACGAAGCGCTGCCGTTCTATCGGAAGGCGCTGGAGCGGAAGCCGGACGAGGAGACCGCGCTCATCTCGTACGCGAACGCTCTCGTGCTCGGGGGCCGCGCGGCCGCCGCGGAATCGGTGGCGACCCGGGCCGTGGCCGCGCATCCGGGCAGCGGGCCCGCCCGCATGGGGCTCGCCGAGGCGCGTTGGCACGCCGGGCGGCCGATGGCCGGGATCCGCGCGTATCTCGAAGCCGCGCGCGCCCAGGTGCGCCGCGAGGACCGCTACCAGATCGACCAGGCGCTCGGCTTCTACGCCTGGCTCTCGGGCGACGTCCGCGCGGCGCTCACCGCGTACGACTCGGTCCTCGCCTACCAGTCCGACAATCCCACCGGCCTCCGCGGGCGGGCGTCGGCGCTCGCGATGGCGGGGCAGAGCGACTCCGCGTTCAAGCTCTATGACGGCGCCGTGCGCGTGCGAACCGGAGTGGTGGACCTACGCTGTGACTACGCGTTCGACCTGCTCGACGCGGGCCGTCCGGCCGAAGCGCAGCGCCAGCTCGACGAGGCGAAGCTGCTGGACGTCGAGAACCCCACCGCGGAAGCGCTCCGTGGCTGGGTGGCGTTACAGCAGGGAGACTCGAAGTCCGCCGGCGTTCACCTGCGGCGGGCGCTGGCGTGGGGCCCTTGGTGCGACCTCGCGCGCATCGTGGAGGGTGGGGTGGCGGCTCGCGTGGGGGACCGCGTCGCCGCGGAGCAGGCCTGGGCGCCCGTGCGCGAGCGCATCGCGAAGGGCACGCCTCCGGAATACGTGTTTCGTCCCAAGCTCTCGACCTGGGAGCACGTGCACACGCTGCCCGACGTGGAGCGGAGGCTGCTCGAGCGGCTCGAGCGCAAGTAAGGGCCGGTGAACGGCTCGATCCCAGGAGGTCGCATGAAACTGCGCTGGTTGGCACTCGTCGCGCTCGCGCTGCTGCTCACCGGCTGCGCGGGCGAGAATCCCCTGGTCGGAACGGTGGGCAAGAGTGGCGTCGCGGGTTTCTGGGCGGGCCTGTGGCACGGGTTCATCTGCCCGATCGCGTTCGTACTCTCGCTGTTCAACGCCCACGTGACCATGTACGAAGTGCACAACAACGGAGGGTGGTACAACGCCGGGTTCATCCTCGGTGCGGGCGCGTGGGGGATGCTGCGCGGCCGGACACCTCGGCCTTCGCTCAAGCAATTCAGCGACGACTCGATCCGCGAGGAGGCGGGGAAGCGGCGCATCCTCTAGAGGCGCGAGCGGCTCAGCGCCGGCCCGCGCTCAGGCGCTCAACGCGTGACCACCAGCCGCCCGGTCCACAGGCGCCGGGGCGAGCGGATCCGATACAGGTAGATGCCTGACGTCAGTCGCTCCCCACGGTCGTTCCGTCCGTCGATGACGATCTGGTAGGTGCGGGCGGGCGCGTCGGAGGCGCTCATCAGGCTCCGGACGCGACGACCGGTCAAGTCCAGCAAGTCCACTTCGACCGGGCCGGGCTCCACCGTGCGGAAGCTGAGCGTGGAGCGGAATCGCAGCGGGCTCGGCGCGAGTGACGGGCGCAACAGCGCCAGATCGGAGGTCCCGACCCCCGTGGAGGGCGCGGTCACCGTGATCTCGGTGCTCGACGAGCCCAGGAGCGCGTTGCTGCCGGTGAACGTCACGGT
>JAHFBX010000133.1 GCA_023249815.1 Candidatus Eiseniibacteriota bacterium | reverse complement strand
GCGCTCGGCGGCGCCGAGCAGCTCCGTGGGGTCCATGCCGTCGCGCGGGGCCGAGGCCACGCCGGCGGACACGCTCAGGGTGCCGACGCGCGGGAAGCGATGGCCCTCGAGCGCGTGGCGCAGCCGCTCGGCGAGCCTGCGGGCCGGGGCCAGGTCGCAGTCCGGGAGCAGCACCCCGAACTCGTCCCCTCCCACGCGCGCGACGAAGTCGCCCTCGCGCAACGCGAGGCGCAGCACGAGCGCGCACTCTGCGAGGACCTGATCGCCCGTGGCATCTCCGAACTTGTCGTTGATCGCCGCGAAGAAGTCGAGGTCGAGGGTGACCACGGCGAGCGGCTGGCCGGATTGCTCGGCGCGACCCATCTCCTCGACCAGGCGATGATGGAACGTGCGCGCGTCGGCGAGCCCAGTGATGGGATCTCGGCCGGGCTGGCGGCGCAGGTGGTCGAGCTCGAGGCGTGCGCCGAGCGCCGCGCCGAGCGCGCCGGACGCGGTGCGCACGAGCGAGATCTGCTCCGGCCGCCAGCGCTGCCCTTGGCGCGCCAGCAGGTCGAGCGCGCCGACACGCTCGCGCCCACAGAACAGCGGCACGCCCATGGCCTCTCGCAGGTCGCCCGGCTTGCGCTCCCAGTCACCGCGCGCGCACCAGGGCTCGAACTCGCCCTCGGCGGAACGCGCGTGCAGCGCGACGCCGTCGCAATCGAACGCTCGCAGCAGGGCGTCGAGCGCGCGTTCGAGCGCTTCGGGCTCGGCGTGGGACGACAGCAATGCCTCGCACGCGTCCCACAGACAGCCGGACGCCGCGCGGCGATCCGCCCGCGCCGGCGTCGGGTCGCCGGTGCGCTCGTCGCCCTTCCGCTCCCGCGGTTCCTGCGGGCCCGGAGTGGCCTGCGTGCTACGCGGCGTGCGGCCGGGGAATGCGGCGACCGAGGACCCCTTTGAGGTCCCGGAGCCTGGCGGTCGCTTCTTGGATTCGGCCGGACTCACGTAACACCACCTCCAATCGTTCGCGCACACCGGGCCCCTGCCCGGCTGGATTCATGAGCAGGAGCTGCGCATTGCCGCGCACGCCCACGAGCGCATTGTTGATCTCGTGATGCACCCCGAGCACTTCGCGCACCCGGGCGTTCCAGGTTTCCTGTTCGCTCCACCACTCGTCGATGAGGTCGCGAAGCGTCGCGGCTCCCGCCGCGTCGCCCGCCCGCTCCACGGTATCCGCCGCCTCGAGCAATCGCGTCCGCAATCCCTCGAACGGGGGTGGCGAAGGTGCGGGACCTGCCGGTCCGGGTTCCGCGTTCAGGCGGCCTCCTCTCGCAGCGAAGCGGCCTTCTGCATGCGCAACTTGAGCCGGGACATCGCCCGCGTATGCACCTGAGACACACGCGACTCGGAAATGCCGAGCGTGCGCCCGATCTCCTTGAGCGTGAGGTGTTCGTAGTAGTAGAGCGCCACGACCAGCCGCTCCTGCTCCGGCAGGAGGTCGATGGTGCCAAGCAACATGCGGCGTGTCTGGTCGTCCTGGAGTCGCGCCTCGAGGTCCACGGTGTTCGGGTCGGCGAGGTGGTCGGCGAGCGTACCCTGGTCCTCGCCGTCGTTCGTGCGTGCCTCGTCGAGCGATACGAGCACGGCGCCGCGCACGTGGTCGAGCAGGCGATAGAAGTCGTCGCGCGACATCTTGAGCTCGCGCGCGACCTCCTCCTCGGAGGCGGCGCGCCCGAGCTTCTGGTCGAGCTTGCGCGTGACGCCGTCCAGGTTGCGCGCCTTGCGCCGCATCGATCGCGAAGCCCAGTCCAGCGCGCGCAGTTGATCCAGCACGGCGCCCTTGATTCGCCACACGGCGTACGTCTCAAACTTGACGCCCTTGCGCGTATCGAACTTCGCGTGCGCGTCGAGCAGGCCCAGCACGCCCGCCGAGTAAAGGTCCTCGTGATCCACGTTCCGCGGCAGCGTGGCCGCGACGCGCTCGACGACGTGCCGTACGAGCGGCGCGAAGCGCTTGAGCAGGTCGTTCTTGTTGTACGTCACGCTCGCAGGTGCGGCGGCGCGAGGCGTCGGCGTCGAGCGAAGCTCGGGACGGGCCCGCCGGCCTGGAACGACGCGAAGCGCAGGCCGTGCGAGCGGAGCGCGGGCGGGGCGGGTGGTCGCGGTCTTCTTGCGGGCGGAAGCAGTCACGGCGGCGGCGCGGGGCATGCGGGGAGTCTCCTAGGCTTCGAGGCGGTGCGACTGCTCCGAGACGACGTCGGAGCCGGGACCCGAGGGGACGGGTTTCCAGAGGCGCGCGGCGATGGCGCGATACGCGATGGCGGCCGGCGCATCCGGCCAGGCGAGGGTGACGGGCTCCTGCGCACGGACCGCGCGCGGTACCGCCGCGTCGTACGGCACAGTGCCGAGCACGTCGACCTCAAGACGGAGGAAGTGGCGCGCGAACAGCCGCATGCGGTCGGCGGCCTCCTGCGACTCGTCCTCGCTCGCCGCCATGTTCACGACGAGACGCGGCGCGCGTACGAGCGCATCCTCCTTCTGCAGCGTCTTGACGAGGCCATAGGCGTCCGAGCACGAGGCCGTCTCGGGCGTCACCACGACGAGCAGGTCGTGCGCCGAGCGGCACAGCTCGAGCGTGTGGCGGTTCATTCCCGTCGCGGTGTCGACGATCATCAGGTCGGCGGCCGTGTCCGCGAATGACAGCGAGCGCAGCAGGAGCTCGCGCCGGTAGTCATCGAGCTCGGCCAGCTCGGGCGCGGAGGAGGCCGCCGGCACGAGCGTCACGCCCTCGGGTCCGCGCACCGCCACCTCGTCCACGGTCTTCGCTCCCGTGAGGACGTGGCCCAGGTCCCAGCGTGGATGCGCGCCGAGCAGGAGGTCCAGGTTCGCATCGGCGAGGTCGCCGTCCACGAGCACGACGCGCGCGCCGCGTTGCGCGAACGCCACCGCGAGGTTCGCGGCGAGATTGCTCTTGCCGACACCGTTGCGTCCGCTCGTGATGACGAGCTTGCGTACACGGCTCCGCGAGAGCTGCGCTGGATGGCCGGGACCGAACTCGGCCGAAGCGGGCTCGCCCGGGACGAGCTGGACGCGCGAGGGCCGGCGTTCCGAGCGCGAGCTCACGCGGCCCTTCCCAGGTCCGGTTCGGCCGCCACGGCCACGGCGCACAGCGCGCGCACGAACCGCCAGTAGCGGCGCTGATGCTCTGCGCGGGCGAGCGGCCACTCGAGACCGAGCCGCGACAGGCGCCGGAGCTCGGCCTCGAGCGACACCATGGCTGCCTCGGCGGCTTCGAGGCGCGCCCCCGGGGCGGACGGCATGACGCGGCGCGGATCGCTGAGCGAGGTGACGGGTGCCCACGTGTTCATGCGGCCCTCCGCAGTGACGACGGCCCGCCCAGTTCGCGGGCGACGGTGGTGAGCGCCGCGACGCGGCGCTGTTCGACCACGCCAGACGTCAGCCGCAACGCGCCGGCGATCTCGAGCGGGCTCAGTCCCTCGAGCAGGTAGAGCGACAGCACCAGCCGGTCGGTCTCGGGCAGCGCATCGAGCGCGGCCATGAGGCGCACGCGCACCGGCAGCTCGCGGACGTCGCGGGGCAGGCGGCTCACGCGGCCTTCCGCATCGTCGGGCGACGGCGCTCGGGCCGGGCGAGCAGCGCGCGGCGGACGGCACGGCGCAGCTCGTCCACGTGGAACGGCTTCGGGAACACTTCGCTCACGCCGGCGCGCACGAGCTCGCGGACGGTCTCGGGCGAGCCGTACGCGGTGACCACGATCACGGGCTGCGCGCTACGCCCGCGCGACAGCTTCTGCGCGAGCTCGAGCCCGGAGAATCCCGGCAGGCGGAAATCCGTGATGACGAGGTCGCTCCGGTGCGTGCGAAGCCACGCCAGGGCCTCTTCCGCCGTGCGAAACGTGTCGATCGTGTAGCCGTCGTCGGAGAGCCCTTCGGCGAGTGCCCACGACGTTGTCGGCTCGTCTTCCACGATGAGGATGTGCGCCATCGGCGGGGCTCCGGGACAGGGGGGCGTGATGGGGTCCACCGGGGCTTTTTGCACCCCCCATGCCACGCGCCACGCCGCGCGACCCAGTCGGGGCGAATCACCCGAGAAACGTCGGGCGAGGAGCCGCGTGAACGGCCCGCGCGCGTGCGTCAGCTCCAAGCGGGCGAACGACTTGAAGCAGTGGCGTCGTTCCCTGAGTCAGCCGGTCGACGCGGCGCGCGAATCTGGCCCACGCGCGAAGCGGCCGGGTGCCCCAGGCACCCGGCCGCTCAACTCCCGACCGCCCCCCCCGGGGGGACGATGCATTCTTGGCCGGCGCTCAGGCCGTTTCGCCATCCTCTGCATCGTCACCGATGGCGTATTCCTTGAGCTTCGTCCGCAGCGTCTGGCGCGCGATGCCGAGCATCGTGGCAGCCCGGGTCTTGTTCCCGCCGCACACCCGGAGCGCATGCTCGATGGCCAGCTTCTCGATGTCGGCGAGCGGCCGCACGACACCGGGGGGGAACGGGTCGCCCCCGCCGGGCGCTCCGGACGCCCCCGACGCGGACATCTCGGGCGGCAGGTGCTCGGCGCGGATCTCGTCCTCGGCCTCGAGCAGCACCACCCGCTCGAGCACGTTGCGCAGCTCGCGCACGTTGCCCGGCCAGCGGTAGGCCTGCATGCGTTCGAGCGCGCCGGCGGAGAGCTTCGCCGTCGGGCGGCCGAGCTCGCGGCAGAATCGCGCCACGAAGTGCTCGGCGAGTTCGGCGATGTCGCTCGTGCGATCGCGCAGCGGCGGCACCGCGACGGGCACGACATTCAGCCGGAAGTACAGGTCCTCGCGGAAGCGGCCCTCGCTCACGAGCTTCGCCAGGTCGCGGTGCGTGGCGGCGACGACGCGCACGTCCACCGTGATGTCGACGGCGCCGCCGACGCGCCGGAACGTGCGGGTCTCGAGCACGCGCAGGAGCTTCGCCTGGAGTTGCGGCGCCATCTCCCCGATCTCGTCCAGGAACAGCGTGCCCCGGTCGGCCAGTTCGAACAACCCCTTCTTGAAACGCTTCGCGTCCGTGAACGCGCCGCGCTCGTGACCGAAGAGCTCGCTCTCGAGCAGCTGCTCGGGGATGGCGCTGCAATTCAGCTCCACGAATGGACCGCCGGCGCGCGCGCTCTTGTCGTGCAGGTAGCGCGCCATGAGTTCCTTGCCGGAGCCCGTCTCGCCGTGGATGAGCACGGTGGAAGCACTCGCCTTCGCCGCGCGCTCGAGGCGGGACAGCGCGCCTTTCAGGCTGTCGCTCGCGCCCACGATCTCCACGCGGCCGGCCGCGGTTTCGCGCAACCGGCTCACCTCCTGCCGCAACCGCGCATGCTCGAGCGCACGGTCCAGCACGACGCCCAGGTGTCCCAGGTCGGGCGGCTTCAGCATGAAGTCGTACGCGCCAAGCTGGATCGCGCGAACCGCCTGTTCCACGGTGCCGTGCCCGGTGAGCATCACGACCGGCAGCGAGGGCTCGAGGTCGCGCAGCTCGCGCAGCACGCGCAGCCCGTCCTCGTCGCCCAGCTTCAAGTCGAGCACCACCGCGTCGACGCCGCGCTCGCGCACCGCCTCGAGCGCCTCGCGACCGCTCGCGGCCTCGAGCGGAGCGTAGCCCTCGTCGCGGGCCCATTCACCGATACTGAAACGCAATGATCGCTCGTCATCGACGACGAGCAGCGTGCCTTTCGATTGCGTCCGGGTCGAGCTGTCGCCTTTCGCCATTTCGCTTCTCCAGCGGGAAGTTGAGGAGCACGGTGGTGCCGCGGCCTTCCTTGCTGTCTACCGCGATCGAACCGCCGTGTTCCTGCATGATGGTCTGCGAGATGCTGAGTCCCAGGCCCGTGCCCGAGGCTTTCGTGGTGAAGAACGGATCGAACAGCTTGGTGAGTGTCCCGCGCGGGATGCCGACGCCGGTGTCGATGACGCGCACCTGTTGGACCTCGAGCCAGGGTGACACGCGGCGCTCGCCGTTGCGCGACTCCTCGGTCTCGCGCCGGTCCTCGGCGCGCCGGCCCGGGCCGCGCGGCGGCCGGCGCCGGCGCACGTGGCGTACCTCGTAGCGAAGTGTGCCACCGTGCGGCATGGCCTGCAGCGCGTTCAGCGTGACGTTCAGGAGCACCTGATGGACGAGATCCTCGTCCACGTAGACGGCCGCGAGTCGCGGCGCCACGTCGGACTCGATCCGCACGCCCTGGCGTTGCGCGTTCGCGAGCGACATACCGACGACGCGCTCGACACAGTCTGCGAGCCGCACCGCCTTGAGCTCGGGCTGCCGGGGGCGCGCGTACTGGAGCAGGCTCGTGACGATGCGGTCGAGCCTTGCCACCTCGTCGAGAATGACCTGCACGAAACGCGCGCGATCGTCCCCCGGCTCGAACCGCTTGAGCAGCACCTGCGCGCTGGTGCCGATGCCGGCGAGCGGGTTGCGGATCTCGTGCGCGACGCCCGCCGAGAGCTGCCCGAGCGTCGCCAGCCGCTCGTGCAGGCGGAGTTCCTGCTGCATACGCCACATCGACGTGAGGTCGTGAAGCGTCACGAGTGCCCAACTGGGACGGCCGAAGCGGCAGGCGCGGAGCCGCACCGGAACGTCCCCGGCGCCCGGCGTATGGAGCAGCGCTTCGCGCTCGAGCCGGGATGCGGCGAACACCTCGCGTGCCAGGTCCTCGCCCGCCACCACGGTGCGCAGCAGCGTGGCGGCCTCCGCACCCTGCGCGCGCCCTGCGGTCGTGCCGAGGAGCTTCAGCGCCGCCGGGTTCGCCGACGCGATCCGCCCGCGCGGGTCCAGCACCAGCACGGCCGCATCCGCGTCGTCCATGAGGGCGCGGAAGCCGGCCGCGAGCGGGAACGCCGCGGTGCGGTGCATCGTGCGTGTGGGCATGGCCATCCCCTGGCGAGCCTCGAGGCAGCGAGAGTGCGGAGCATAGCGAACCCGCGTCCGCCTCGGAAGCCGCGAGCCGCCGGACCACGAAAGGTCCGGCGGCTCGCGTCGAACGGGCACTCCAGCAGGGATCAGCGCCCGAGGATCTCGTGCAGTACGGCCTCGACCAGGCTGTCGCGCACCTCCGCCCGGTCGTACCAGCCCGAGGCGATCCGCCGGCGGGCCTCGGCCACGCGCGTCAGGCGGACGATACCGTCACGTGGGAACGGCACCACCTTCGCGGAACGGGCCTTCACGGGAGTGCGCTTGCGTCGACGGTTCATGGACCCTCGCACGGCCCGCGCACGGAGTGAATCCGCCGCGGCACGAGCCCGACTACTTCTTGCCGGGATCGGGACCGGTCGCCGGCGGCCGTTGCTGTGCCGCCGCCTTGCGGTTCTCCTCCTGGATGCGCGCGTAGATCTCCTCGCGGTGCACCTTCACCTCGGGGGGCGCCTCGATCCCGAGCTTCACCTGACCCGAACGCACTTCGAGGACGGTGATCTTCACGGCATCACCGATCCGGATGTTCTCTCCTAACTTCCTTGTTAGGACCAGCATGGTTGAACGAGCCTCCGCTCCTCGACCCTGTGTACCCTGAGAGCGACACGGTCGCTGGCCCCACCCCCGCGCACGGACGGCGCGGGCGTGAAGGCCCGGATTGTACTGGGTATCGGCATGGCGTGCAAGCGACTTGAATCAGAATAGC
>JAHFBX010000381.1 GCA_023249815.1 Candidatus Eiseniibacteriota bacterium | reverse complement strand
GCCCGGTCGGACGAAGTCACCCGCCACGGCGGCCGGCCGGGCGAGCGAGCGCGGCGTGCGCGCGCGGTCGAACGCCGACGTGCCCGTCGTCGTGCCGCGGTTCGCGTCCACGGATTCGGTGAACGGGGTGCCGAACTTGGAGGTGTTGTCGGAGACGAGCAGCTTGAGGCCGAGCCGGTCCGAGACCTCCGGGGCCATCGGCGCGCACAGGATGCCGCGGCAGTGCTTGACTGCGAAGTTCACGAGCGCCGGGCTCGCGTGCTCGGCCGCGAACACGATGTCGCCCTCGTTCTCGCGGTCGGCGTCATCCACCACGATGACCATGTGACCGGCCTTGATGCGGCCGAGGGCCTCGTCCACGGTGAGCAGCACCTCGTCCGGCGCGGCCCGCCGGCGAGCGGTCGCGGCCGGACGACGCGGAATCTTCGTCACGGGAGTCACGGTGCGTATCCTTCGCCCGGAACCTCGAGCATGCGCGCGAGGTAGCGGGCCAACAGGTCCACTTCGAGGTTCACCCGCGTGCCCGGCCCGTAGGATCCCGCCGAGGTGACCGCGAGTGTATGGGGAATGTACGCGATTTCGCAGCCGCTGTCGGTGAGCGCCGCCACGGTGAGACTCACGCCATCCACGGCGAGCGAGCCCTTGAGCGCCACGTAGCGGCGTAGTTCCGCGGGGAGCTCGAACGTCATGCGTCGGCCGTCGCCCTCGGGCACGCTCGCGCGCACCGTGCCCACCGCGTCGACGTGGCCCTGCACCCAGTGCCCGCCGAGCCGGTCACCCACGCGCAGCGATCGCTCGAGGTTCACGACGGTCTCCTCGCGCCATGCGCCGAGCGTCGTGCGTCGCAGCGTCTCCGGGACCGTCTCCACCGCGAACCGTCCCGGCTCGATCGCCACGGCGGTGAGGCAGCAACCCGAGCAGGCGATGCTGTCGCCGACGCGCGCGCCCTCGAGCACGTCGCGCGCCGCGATCCAGAAGCGCCGGCCTTCGGGTCGCGAGTCGACGTGCTGCACGCGTCCCAGCTCTTCGATGAGCCCGGTGAACACGTTCAGTCCTCCAGGTCCAGGACAAGCTTCGCGTCGTCGCCGACGCGCGTCAGCGAGTGAACGCGACCGCGCGTCGCGGCCGCGAGTGGACGGTTGAGTCCCGCACACCACGCGAGCCCATCGCCCAAGACGAGCGGCGCGGTGTAGAGCACGATGCGCTGGACGAGCCCTGCCCTCAGGAACGCCGAGCCGAGCGCTGCGCCCCCCTCGAGCAGCACCTCGTGCCGGCCCTCGCGCGCGAACCGCCGAACCAGCGCGCCAACGGAGACGCGGCCACGTTCCGCCGCCACCCTCCACACCTTCACGCCGCGCGCGGCGAGCGCGCGCTCGCGCGAGCGAGGCGCGCGAGTCGTGCACGCCACGACCGTGCCGCTTGCGAGTGCGCCCGAGAACAGCTTGAGCCGAAGCGGCAGCCGGAGTCCCGAGTCCACGACGACGCGAAGCGGCGAGGGCGCGTTCGCGATCCCGCGCACGGTGAGCCTCGGGTCGTCGGCGCGCGCCGTGCCCGCCCCGACCACGATGGCATCGCTCGCGGCGCGCAACCGATGCGCGTCGGCGCGCGCGGCCGGACCGGTGATCCAGCGCGAACGTCCGCGAGCGTCGGTGATGCGGCCATCCAGCGTGGCCGCCACCTTCCAGGTGACGCGCGCTTCGCCGAGCCGTCGCGAGCGCAGGTAGCCGGCGAGCTGTGCGCGCGCCTCCGCGGCGAGGACTCCCAGCTCCACCTTCACGCCCGCGGCGCGTAGCCGGCGGAGCCCGCGACCGTTCACGCGCGGATCGGGGTCACGCTGCGCCACGACGCAGCGCGCGATGCCCGCCTCGATCAACGCTTCGGCGCACGGAGGCGTCCGCCCCCAGTGCGTGCACGGCTCGAGCGTCACGACCATGGTGGCGCCCCGCGCCAGCCGCCCGGCCCGGCGCAGCGCCTCGATCTCGGCGTGATCACGGCCGACCGCGCGGTGCCAGCCTTCCCCCACGACGCGACCGTCGCGGACGACCAGCGCGCCCACGATCGGATTGGGTGCGGTGCGTCCGCGACCGCGCTCCGCAAGACTCAGCGCGCGGCGCATGAGGCGGTCGGCTTCGAGGACTCGTCGCGAGGCAGCGGACATGGGAACCCCGGAGGGACACGCGGGGCGCGGACGATCGCACGGCACCGCCACGAGCGACCGGAGACCCGGCCGTTCGGCGTCCGCTGCGCTCTTCCTTCTCTCATCCCGACTGTCACGGTCGGCCCCGGAATCTCACCGGGTCTGCTCAGGCGCTTGCGTGCCCAGGCTCGCGGGCTCTACCGCCGGTGGGGACTTGGCACCCCGCCCCGAAGGAAAAAGTGGGGGGAAGTGTAAGCGGGTCCGTGTCAGCCGGTCAAAGCCAGCGCGGGCGCCGCTCGCCAGGCCTGCTGGCGCGAAGTCTGCGGGCCGCGGACGCCGAGTGCTGGATGAGGCCACGCCCGCAAGTGCATCTCGCCACGCGCGCTGGCCGCTCGCGCCAG